>NZ_JBFAXI010000082.1:0-39360 GCF_040680735.1 Streptomyces sp. NPDC051987
CGAGGGCGAGGCGGCGGACCCAGCCACGAGGTTTCACGTGAAACCTCAGCGGTCCTGACGGGATTTGAACCCGCGGCCTCCACCTTGACAGGGTGGCGAGCACTCCAAACTGCTCCACAGGACCAAGCTGTGTGTGCAACAGTGTTGCACACGATCTTGCGTGCCCCCAACGGGATTCGAACCCGTGCTACCGCCTTGAAAGGGCGGCGTCCTAGGCCGCTAGACGATGAGGGCTATCGGCCCGCCTGGGCGCTTCGTCAGCGCGTCGGGGACGTGAGAAGCATATGGGATGGCGGGGAGTATCGCCAAAACGGTTTACGGCGCCGGAGGCGAGGCGGTGCCGGACCTGCCTCCTGAGGGGGACGGGCTCGGTGAGGGGGACGGCGCGCCGCTCGGTTGCCCGCGGCGAAGCCGCTGGTCCAACGCGTCGTGCGGGAGGTGGCGGCTGACCTCGGCCGTCGTCTCGCCGAGACCGCCCAGCCTGATCTCGTCCCAGGCCTGGAGCCGCCGGCTGTCCCGGTCGAAGTAGAGGATCGAGGCCTCGATCGGGTCCGGGTACTTGCCCTCGACGGCACGCAGTCCGCTGCCGCCCGTGGAGCCCTCGATGCGCAGCCGGGTGCCGTGCGGCAGGATCTCCGTCCCCTCGTGATGCAGGTGGCCCGCCAGGACCAGGGGCACCTCGCCGTCCGTCATCCGGGCCGCCGACGGTTCATGGGCGATCGCCACGTCCACCGGGGTGCCGGCCGCCCGCTGCTCCCGCAGGGCCGTGGCGAGGCGGTCCCCGGCCCGGTCCTCGGCCGCGTCGCCGCCGGGGACGACCGAGCGGTCGGGCGTGAACTGGGGGTCGCCGATCCCGGCGAAGCGCAGCCCGCCGATCGTCTCGGCGCGGCCGTCGTCCAGCACGTGCACGTTCTTCATGCGCTGCAGGTAGCGCTGGGTGGTGCGCGAGTCGTGGTTGCCCCGGACCCAGACGTAGGGCACGCCCAGGTCGGCGATCGGGTCCAGGAAGCCGTTCTCGGCCGCCGTGCCGTGGTCCATGGTGTCGCCGGAGTCGACGATCACGTTCACCTTGTACTGCTCCACCAGCGAGGCGATGATCTTCCAGCTCGCCGGGTTCAGATGGATGTCCGAGACGTGCAGGACGCGCAGGGTCGCCGGGTCCGGCGAGTAGGCGGGCAGCGTGGAGGTGACGTCGTACAGCTTCGTCACGTTCGTCACCAGGCGGGCGAGTTCCTTCTGGTAGACGTCGAATTCGGTGACGATGCTGCGCGCGTTGCCGACCAGGGCCGGGGCGGAGGAGAGCAGTCCGGAGAACCTCGGCTCCAGGACCGACTCGGGGTTCCAGGTGGCGTACGCGGTCGCGCCGGAGGAGGCGAGCAGGGTCAGGGCGAGGCCGCCGGCGGCCAGGGCGCGGCGCGGGCGCCGGTAGACCGCGAGGCCCAGAGCGGTGGCGCCGGCGACGACGGCCACGCAGGAGCGGACGGCCAGGTCGACGGTGCCGTGCTCGACGTCGCGGGTCACCTCGTCCTGGAGGCCGGAGAGGCGTTCGGGGTGGTCCACCAGAGCCTGGGCGCGGACCGGGTCGAGCTGATCGACGTTGACGTCGAGGCGGACGGGACCGGTGTGGGTGTCCAGGTAGAGGGCGCCCAGCGGGGAGACGTTGATCTTCGTGCCGCCGGTGAGGGACGGGCGCAGCGTCATCGTCGTGTCCATCGGGCCGACCTGGGCGGGGACGTTCCCGACGATCAGCAGGCCGAGCCAGGCGCCGACGAGGACGACGGCCGCCAGGCCGAGGGCGCGGCTCCAGACGGGCGCCCGCTGTGCCTCCGGGGCGAGTTCGAGAACGGGCAGGCGGGCTCGGGTTCGGGTGCGGACGCGGGCCATTGGTGCCGTATGCCCAGGAATGCGGGTGCGTATGCGGTGCGGCGCGACCTGCGCACGCGCGTCGCGCGAGGCGCGAGGCGTGGTGGGCGCGGGGCGGGCGCTGGCGCGGGGCGGGCGCTGGCGCGGGCGCGGGGAGAGGAGGAGTCACCCCCAGCCCAGTTCATGGAGCCGGGTGTCCCCGATGCCGAAATGGTGCGCCACCTCGTGGACGACGGTCACGGCGACCTCATGGACCACGTCGTCCGGCGTCTCGCAGTAACGCAGGGTCGGCCCCATGTAGATGGTGATGCGGTCGGGCAGGACCCCGGCGTACCACTCGCCGCGTTCGGTGAGCGGTGTCCCCTCGTACAGGCCCAGCAGCTCCGGGTCGTCGGCGGCCGGTTCGTCCTCCACGAACACGGCCACGTTGTCCATGACCCGCGTCAGCTCGGGCGGGATCCGGTCCAGGGCCTCGCTCACCAGCTCTTCGAAGCTGTCGCGTGTCATCTCCAGCACAGGGCCATTGTCGGGGACGAACGCGGCTGTGGCCCTATTGCACGTCTGTGACAGCGCACGCACAGCCCCGTCACCACCCCCGGGAAGACTTCGATCAGCGGGAAGCCGACTACTGACCGTTTGTCCTGTCGCAGCGTCATCCACCCTGGGGGGAACCCGATGTCCGCACGTTACCGTCGTCGTACCGCAGTGGCCGCCGTCACCGGTGTCGCCGCACTGCTGGCCGTGGCCGGTCTGTCCGCCACCGCGACGGCCGCCCCCGCCGCCAAGGCCGTGACCGTGCCCCGGGGGCTGACCATCAGCGACGGCACCCGGCACGTTCTCGTCGGTGGCCGGTCCATCGACTTCGGTACCGTCGTCCGCGACCTGGCCTGGAACCCGAGCGGCAGCAAGGCCGCCTTCGTCGACGGCCACGGCAACCTCGTCGTCTCCGACCCCGACGGCAGCCACCGTGTCACCGTCGCCGCCAATCCGGGCAACCAGACCTGGTCCCACCCGACCTGGCAGGTCGCCGCGGCGGACCGGACGAACGGCATCCCCGCGAAGAACAACATCATCTTCGCCGCCAAGATCCACGGCAGCACCGTGCTGGAGCGCGTCAAGGCCACCAGCGACCACGGCAAGCCGGTCAAGATCAGCCTGTACAGCGACGACCCGGAGGCGGGCGCCCTCCCGCAGACGAACAACGCCTGGCCGAACGTCGGCGGGTCCCACGGCACGGCCGTCTACGACAACACCCGCACCGGCGAGGTCTACATCCGGGACGACTACCTGCGCCAGCAGGGCGGTGCGCTGGCCAAGGGCTCCGAGCCCGCGCTCTCCCCGGACGAGGAGGAGATCGTCTTCGTCCGCTCGGTCGGCGGGCACGACCACCTCTTCGTGGACGACCTGAGCGCCGGCACCAACGCCGTCAAGGACGTCACCCCGCACGCCACCACGGACTACACCGAGCCCGCCTGGTCGCCCAACGGCAAGACGATCGCCTTCCGGACGCCGGGCGGCACCTACACCGTCACCAGGACCGGCCACGGGTTCGGCAGCCCCGTCAAGGTCTCCGCCCACAAGGGTCTGCCCGCCTACCGCGGCTGACGCCTGCCGGGTCTGACGCGGCGGACGCCTGCCGGGGCTGAGGCCTACCGCGGCTGTCCGCCGTCCTGCCTGCCGCCCGACCGGCCCGCCGCGCGGGCGAGTTCGGCCCGCAGCGCCGGCAGGTGCTCGTCGGCGGTGTCGTGCGGCAGGAACTCGACCACGTCCAGGAAACGGAACAGGACCTGGGACCTGGTGACGGCGAACTCGTAGTCGCCGAAGCCCACCACGGCACCCAGCTCCCCTCGCACCGCACCCCGGACGACATGCGCGGTCATGTCGTCCGGGGTTTCCGCGCTCGTGCCCCGCCTGGCGTTGGGGCGGGCCAGATACGGGCAGACCATCGAGGCGTAGAGCATGCACGCCCGGTGCCCCGGCGCCTCCAGGGTCGGTGCCAGGTTCCGGTACGGCCGCCCGGCGTCCAGCGTGTCACGGATCGCGGCACTCTCCGCGGCGCCGACCACCCGCCACACCGGGCCCTTGGGCATCAGGGTGTTGCAGACGGAACAGAGCCGGTTCCGGGCGCACTCCGCGCTGCGTTCGTAGTCGGTGAGCGCGAACCGGGGGGTCTCGTCCTCCCACGGAGTGATCGCGGGCACCGGGTAGCCGCGGCTGTCACGAGGCCTGGCCTCGACGCTCGGCGGCATGGGAACGGAGTCGAATCGCACACCCCATGGTGGACCACACACCCGTGCCCTCGCGACGGCCGGGGGCGTGTCCTCTTGTGGGCGGCGGGAGTTGGGCAGGTTGACTTCTTTCTCCGCCCCCGGAGGTGGCCACCGTGCGCCCCTTGAACGTACCCGTCCGTCTGGTCGTCACGGTGATGGCGGTCGCGGCCGCCGCCGGCTGTGTGAACGTGGGTGACGACGCGGGGAAGGCGAAGCCGTCGCACTCGGCGGGGCACCGGGACGGCGACGTGGCCGACGGCGGGTCCGGGGTGTCCGGTGAGGGGAGCGCGGGCTACGGCGGTGCGGCGGCCGACGGGAAGCGCGGGCACGGGGAGAAGGCGAAGCCGGGGGAGTCGGCGTCGGCGTCCGCGAAACCGACCAAGGGGGCGAGCGCGTCCGCGGCGGTGCCGGCGAAGCCGGGTGACAGCGCGGCGCCGGGGGTGCCGGCCGGGCCGACGGGGGCCCCGACGACGCCCGCCCCACCGCCGGCCTCGCCCACCCCGCCTCCCGCTTCCCCCACCCCACCGCCCCCGGCCACGGACCCGCCGTCGGCCGAGCCGTCCTCCTCCGCCCACCAGGACACGGGCACCCAGTTGGTCCAGCGCGAACCGGCCCCGGAAGCGGGAACCCCGGCGTGAAGGGGGGCGCCGACGCAGGGGGGCGCACGCCGTCGGCCACCGCCGGACCGATCCGCGGGGGCTGGGCGCCCGGGGAAGAGGGTTGGTTCGGGCCGTGGGTGGGGTGATTGCCGGGTAGGGGGGCCGGGGTCAGGTGTGGGGTGTGTCACGGGGGCGGGAGGGATCGGGCGGGGGGATCACGGGTGGACGGAGATGGGGGTCTCGGTGGGGAAGAAGTTGGTGGGGGCGGGTGTTGTGGGGGTCGTAGGGCTGCGCGTCCGGTCTGTGCGAGCTGTGTGGCGGCGGATTGGCGTGAGCGTCTTTGGGGCTGAGGCAAGCCTGCTGTGCGCTGTGTGGTTGGCGCTCGGTTTGCCTTCCGGGGTGTTGGGTGCGTATGGTGGTAGATCGTTTGATCCCATTTGCCCGGCGCCACCGCAGAGCGCGCCGTGTGGCGCGTACTCTCCCTTGCCGTGGCGGACCGCATTGAGGCGGTCGTGAGCGAATCACGGAGTTGACGGGCGCGTGCCGAAGAGACTCCGGAAGGTTTCGCATACGCATGTCCGTGTCCAGTAATGATCAGCTCGTCGTGCCCGAGAACATCCAGGACGACGAACTGGTGACCCAGGTCTCCGAAGAGACCGCTGACACCACCGACACCACCCCCCAGACCACCTTCGCCGACCTCGGCCTCCCCGAGGGCGTCGTGCGCAAGCTCGCGCAGAACGGCGTGACGACCCCCTTCCCGATCCAGGCCGCGACCATCCCGGACGCCATGGCCGGCAAGGACATCCTCGGCCGTGGCCGCACCGGCTCCGGCAAGACCCTCTCCTTCGGTCTGCCGACCCTTGCCACCCTGGCCGGCGGCCACACCGAGAAGAAGCGGCCGCGCGCCGTCATCCTCACCCCCACCCGCGAGCTGGCGATGCAGGTCGCCGACGCGCTCCAGCCCTACGGCGACGTCCTCGGCCTGAAGATGAAGGTCGTCTGCGGCGGTACGTCCATGGGCAACCAGATCTACGCCCTGGAGCGCGGGGTCGACATCCTCGTCGCCACCCCGGGCCGCCTGCGCGACATCATCAACCGCGGCGCCTGCTCCCTGGAGGACGTGCAGATCGCCGTCCTCGACGAGGCCGACCAGATGTCCGACCTGGGCTTCCTGCCCGAGGTCACCGAGCTGCTCGACCAGATCCCGGCCGGCGGCCAGCGCATGCTCTTCTCCGCCACGATGGAGAACGAGATCCAGACCCTGGTCGAGCGCTACCTGAACAACCCCGTCCACCACGAGGTGGACGCGGCCCAGGGCGCGGTCACGACCATGTCGCACCACATCCTCATCGTGAAGCCCAAGGACAAGGCGCCGGTCACCGCCGCGATCGCCTCCCGCAAGGGCCGCACGATCATCTTCGTCCGCACCCAGCTGGGCGCCGACCGCGTCGCCGAGCAGCTGCGCGACGCCGGGGTGAAGGCCGACGCGCTGCACGGCGGCATGACCCAGGGCGCCCGCACCCGGACCCTGGCCGACTTCAAGGACGGCTACGTCAACGTCCTGGTCGCCACCGACGTCGCCGCCCGCGGCATCCACGTCGACGGCATCGACCTGGTGCTGAACGTCGACCCGGCCGGCGACCACAAGGACTACCTGCACCGGGCCGGCCGTACCGCTCGCGCGGGCCGCACCGGTACGGTCGTCTCCCTCTCCCTGCCGCACCAGCGGCGCCAGATCTTCCGGCTGATGGAGGACGCGGGCGTCGACGCCGGCCGTCACATCATCAACTCCGGGACGGCCTTCGACCCCGAGGTCGCCGACATCACCGGCGCCCGGTCCATGACCGAGGTGCAGGCCGAGTCCGCGGGCAACGCGGCGCAGCAGGCCGAGCGGGACGTCGCCCAGCTCACCAAGCAGCTGGAGCGGGCGCAGCGCCGGGCCACCGAGCTGCGCGAGGAGGCCGACCGCCTGGTCGCCCGGGTCGCCCGCGAGCGCGGCGAGGACCCCGAGGTGGCGGTGGCCGAGGCACAGGCCCAGGCCGAGGCCGAGGCCGCGGTGGTCGAGGAGACCGTCGTGGCGGCGGAGCCGGCGGCCCCGGCGGCGCGGGAGACCGAGCGCCGGGACAGCAGGGAGCGCGGCTTCGAGAAGCGCTCCTTCGACCGGGACCGCGACCGCGGCGAGCGCCCGTTCAACCGCGACCGTGATCGCGACCGTGGCTTCGAGCGTCGCGACGACCGGGGCGGCCGCCCCTTCGAGCGCCGGGAAAACCGCGAGCGCGGTTTCGAGCGCCGGGACGACCGTCGCCCCTTCGACCGGGACCGTGACGACCGCGGTGGCCGCTCCTTCGACCGCGACCGCACCGACCGTCCGTTCAACCGCGATCGTCGTGACGACCGCCGGGACGACCGCGGTGGCCGTTCCTTCGAGCGCCGTGACGACCGCGGCGGCTTCCGCAGGGACGACCGCCGTGACGACCGTCGCCCGTTCGACCGGGATCGTGACGACCGTGGTGGCCGTTCCTTCGAGCGCCGTGACGACCGCGGCGGCTTCCGCCGGGACGACCGTCCGTCCGGCCACCGTGGCAGCGACCGCCCCTTCAACCGCGACCGCCGCGACGACCGTCCGGGCTTCCGCAGCGGCGGCCACAGCGGCCACGAGCGTCCGTACGGCCGTCGTGACGACCACCGTGGCTCCTCGTCCTCCGGCTCCTTCGGCCGCCGTGACGACAAGCCGCGCTGGAAGCGCAACGGCTGACACCGAGTGAGCTGAGCGGAGGGCCCGTACGACGACCTGTCGTACGGGCCCTTCCGCGTTCCCGGACCCGGCCGCCCGCCCCCCTCGCCCGCCCGTCAACCGCCGCCCGTTCGGGGGCAATTCGCTGTTGACGGCTGGGTGCCGGTTGTTAACATCCTCTGACTTTTTACTTTCCCTGGGGGGTTCCTTGAGCCGGCACGTCCGGATCGCGCTCACTCTCGTCGGCCTGGCCGCCCTCGGCGCCGGTTCGCTGACCACCGCGGGCACCGCCGCCGCGGACACCACCCCGACGCCGATCACGACGGACGGCGTCTGGGGCATCGACTACGCGGGCGGCTTCCTGACCACCGTGGAGAACACGCCGAGCGGCTACCAGTGGGTGGTCGGCCGGAAGATCTCGGCCGACGGCTCCACGGTGCTGGAGAAGACGTACCGTGGGTACGCCGACACGTACGCGTACGGCGACCATGTCCAGCGGGTGCCGTGCGACGCGGGTCCGCGAGGCTGCGTGCCGATGCGCACCTTCGGCAACACCTGGCTCGGCGACTTCATGGACGACGGCACCGGCAGGCAGACGGCCCAGATCCACCTGACCGACACCACGCTGGACGGCGGTCCTGAGCCGACCGTCACCGGCGGCCGTTTCGTCGACGCCACCGGCCGCTACTACGTCTACCAGGCCTCCTCCACCGGCAAGCAGTACGTCGACGCGGTGAACCCGTACCGCTACGAGGACGTCCGGCTGACCCGGTCCGTCACCGCCGCCTCCGTGTGGGGGCCGACGCTGTGGACGCCGGGCACCGGCAACGGCGTCGTCACCGGATACGACCTGGAGGCGAGGAAGACGGTCGCGACCGTCGCCACCGGCGCGCCCTGCACGGTCAAGGAACTCCAGGTCGTCGGCCGCTGGATCTACTGGAACTGCGGTCCGGCCGGCGCGGCGGGCGTGTACGACCGTACGGCGAAGAAGAACATCACGGTGCCCTCCGGCCCGGCGCTCGTCGGCGACGGCTACCTCGTCCAGCACGACCGGGCCGCGGGCAGGCTCATGCTGACGGACTTCCACACCGGGACCGCGGCCGCGGCGCGCGCGATCGCCGACCTGCCCGCCGGGCACACCGCCGACCAGCGGCGGCTGACCTGGTCCGTGGACAAGTTCGGCGGCGACATCGCGTACGTCGGCCCGGACGGCGTGATCCGGATCGTGCCGAGCGGGGTGCCGACGCAGTCCCTGTCGGGGATCGAGTCGGATGTGGACGACTCGGACGAGGACGCCAGGGAAGGTGTCTCGGGCAGCACCACCTGGGACAGCCTCTGGCAGTTCAGCAAGCCCGCGAACTGGACCTTCACGGTGAAGGACGCCCACGGGCACGCCGACCGCACCATCAAGGGCAGCGGTGCGTCCGTCGACCTCGACTGGGACGGCACGAACGACGCGGGCGGCTATCCGCTCAACGGCCCGAAGACCTGGACGCTGACGGCCACCGCCGTCGAGGGCTCGGGCACGTACACCACGAGCGGGAAGTTCGGCTACACCGGCGGCACCCAGGGCTTCCACGATCAGAGCGGGTACAGCTACGGCGACCTGGTCACCCTCAGCTCCTCCGGCGGCCTCACCCTGCACTCCACCACGGGCGACGGCAGGTTCAGTGGCACGTGGACGGCCTCCGGCTGGCCGAAGGGCACGGCCGCCGTGCCCTTCGGGGACATGACCGGCGACCGGTGCGCCGAGCTGCTGGTGCGGATGCCGAACGGGGAGCTGCGCCGGTACACCGGCAAGTGCGGCGGCTCGTACAAGCCGACCGACCAGCACGTCTCCCTCGGCACCGGCTGGAACGCGTACAACGTCCTCACCGCCCCCGGCGACCTCACCGGCGACGGCAGGACCGACCTGCTGGCCCGCAAGGCCTCCACCGGCGACGTCTACCTGTTCGCCGACAACGGCAGCGGCAAGCTCAAGGCCGGCGTCAAGATCCGCACCTGGTCGGCGTACACGAAGATCGTCGGCGCCGGTGACCTGAACGGCGACGGCTTCGGGGACGTGCTGGCGGTGGACAAGGCCGGCACACTGTGGCGCTACGACGGTACCGGGGCGGGACAGGTCAAGGAGCGGGTGCAGGTCGCCGCGCACTGGAACGCCTCGTACAACGCGGTCGTGGGCGTCGGTGACATCACCGGGGACGGCAGGAACGACCTGGTGATGCGGGACACCGCGGGCAACCTGTACCGGCAGACGGGCAGCGGCAAGGGGACGTTCGCGGCGCGCGTGCGGATCGCGACGGGGTGGCAGGGCTACCGGGCGCTCTTCTAGGCCTGTTTCCGGCCTGCTACACCCGGTTTTCGGCCATGCTGTGACGCATGTCACGCCCCCAGGGTGGGAATCGCTGGGGGCATGACAGATGACGCGACAGTCAAGTCGTCCGCAGGCGCGCCACCCGCCCTCTCCGACGAGGAACGGCTGGCCCAGCTCGGCTACACCCAGGTCCTGGCCCGCCGCATGTCGGCCTTCTCGAACTACGCGGTCTCCTTCACGATCATCTCGGTCCTCTCCGGCTGTCTCACCCTCTACCTGTTCGGCATGATCACCGGCGGCCCGGCGGTGATCACCTGGGGCTGGGTGGCCGTCGGCCTGATGACCCTCTTCGTGGGCCTGTCGATGGCGGAGATCTGCTCCGCCTACCCCACCTCGGCGGGCCTGTACTTCTGGGCCCACCGGCTGGCCCCGCCCCGTTCGGCCGCGGCCTGGGCGTGGTTCACGGGCTGGTTCAACGTGCTCGGCCAGGTGGCGGTGACGGCGGGCATCGACTTCGGCGCCGCGTCCTTCCTGGGTGCCTACCTGAACCTCCAGTTCGACTTCACCGTCACCCCCGGCCGCACGATCCTGCTCTTCGCCGGGATCCTCGTGCTGCACGGCCTCCTCAACACCTTCGGTGTCCGCATCGTCGCCCTGCTGAACAGCGTCAGCGTGTGGTGGCACGTGCTCGGCGTCCTGGTGATCGTCGGCGCGCTGACCTTCGTCCCCGACCACCACCAGTCGGCGTCCTTCGTCTTCACCAGGTTCGTGAACGAGACGGGCTGGAGCAGCGGCCCGTACGTCGTCCTGATCGGCCTCCTGATGGCCCAGTACACCTTCACGGGGTACGACGCCTCGGCGCACATGACCGAGGAGACCCACGACGCGGCGACGGCGGGCCCCAAGGGCATCGTCCGCTCGATCTGGACGTCCTGGATAGCCGGCTTCGTGCTCCTCCTCGGCTTCACCTTCGCGATCCAGTCGTACGACAAGGAGCTGAAGTCCCCGACCGGCGCGCCTCCCGCCCAGATCCTCCTGGACGCGCTCGGCGCCACCACCGGCAAGCTCCTCCTCCTCGTGGTGATCGGCGCCCAGCTCTTCTGCGGGATGGCGTCGGTGACGGCCAACAGCCGCATGATCTACGCCTTCTCCCGCGACGGCGCGCTGCCGTTCTCCCGCGTCTGGCACACGGTCAGCCCCCGCACCCGCACCCCCGTGGCGGCGGTCTGGCTGGCGGCCCTCGCCGCCCTCGCGCTGGGCCTGCCGTACCTGATCAACTACACGGCCTACGCCGCGGTGACGTCCATCGCGGTGATCGGCCTGTACGTGGCGTACGTGATCCCGACGCTGCTGCGGGTGCGCAAGGGCGACGCGTTCGAGCGGGGACCCTGGCACCTGGGCCGCTGGTCGCTGGTCATCGGCGTGATCTCGGTGACGTGGGTCGTCGTCATCACCGTCCTGTTCATGCTTCCGCAGGTCTCCCCGGTCACCTGGGAGTCCTTCAACTACGCCCCGGTGGCCGTCCTCGCGGTCCTCGGCTTCGCCGCGATCTGGTGGCAGGTCTCGGCCCGCCACTGGTTCCTCAACCCGGACCGGACGGCGCGCCCGGAGGACACCGCCAAACTGGTCGATCTCTGACCCACCGGGCCACTTCCACCCCACTTCCGCCACGCGACGCGGCCACGACCCCGATACCCGATCGGCCAGACGCCTTCGTCCGGCTATGCTCGGGGAGGCAACATCGCCTGGGCCGTTAGCTCAATTGGCAGAGCAGTGGACTTTTAATCCATTGGTTGTGGGTTCGAGTCCCACACGGCCTACCGGTGGCGGGGGAGGTAAACGCCCTCTGACCTGCTATGCAGCGCCTGAGTCGGCTTCGGTCGGCTCAGGCGCTGACTCGTTTTCGAGCCATTGCGTGAGCGATGCGTGCGCGGATGTGGCCGTGGCCTGCGGATCGGCTGCGGGTCGGGCGGACGGTTCGGCGGTCGCCCGACGCGACCGGGGGATCGGCTTCGCTGCCGGGCTGCCGCTGGATCGCCGTACGCCACGCCGACGACCACACCACATCCTCGCCGCCACTGCCCGCGAAGACGGCCGCCGTCCCCAACTCCACGACAGCGGCCTCCGTGTCGGCGACGCCTGCCGCGAGATCGAGAAGGTCTACGGGCTGCGCCGCCTGGAGAAGGGCGACCGCACAGGTGCCCGGCGCCCCACCCAGGCCGAGATGCACAAGGCCGAATGCCTCGGCTGGGACCAGACCCGCGCCGAGTGGCTCCAGGACCGCATCCGCGCCGCCATCCCCCACGTGACCAACGCCGAGGAGTTCATCGCCCACCTCGAAGCCGACGGCGTCGAGGTCCAGTTCAGGCCCAGGCTCACATCACCGCCCTCGGCGAACTCCTCGAAGCCACCGCCCAGCAGGCACCCGCCCATCTGCGCGCCGAACTCCGGGTCACCGCCGCGGCGTTCGGCCGGGTCCAGCGTTCCCAGGTCCGGGCGGAAGAACGTGCCGCCCGGACTCTGCGCAGCGCGGCACGCGACATCGTGCACACCGTCACCGGCTCCGGCGGCAGCGCACTTGCCGCCCTGGTTGCAGCCCTCGTCTGGGCCGTCACAGTCGCCGGGCGCCGGCACGAAGCGAAGAGCCACGCCCACCAGGCCGACGCCGCCCGCCGAGCCGTCGAGGTCGTCGAGAACACGCGTCAGCCGGTCGTCCGCGGTGGCTTCCTCGTCGGTGTGCCGGTTGCTGCCGGCATACCGCGCCCGGCGCGGCTCAGCCCGCGTTCAGTTCCGTCAGTTCGGCCAGCGGCAGGGTGTGCTGGGTGTGCAGGACCTTCGCGCGCAGGTAGCGGACGTTGTGGGCGGTGCTGAAGACGCCGGTCGGGACGCGGTCGCGGACGGTGACGCCGAGGCCCCGCAACTGCTCGGCCTTGTCGGGGTTGTTGGAGAGCAGGTCCAGGTCGCCGATGCCGAGGGCGGCCAGCATCTGGGCGGCGGCGGTGTAGTCGCGGGCGTCCTCGGGCAGGCCGAGGGCGGCGTTCGCCTCGTAGGTGTCCAGGCCCTGGTCCTGGAGGGCGTAGGCGTCGAGCTTGTTGTAGAGGCCGATGCCCCGGCCTTCCTGGCGCAGGTAGAGCAGGACGCCGCCGCGGTCGGCGATGCGCTCGACGGCCTCGCGCAGCTGGGGGCCGCAGTCGCAGCGGGCCGAGCCGAAGACGTCGCCGGTCAGGCACTCGGAGTGCAGGCGGACCAGCGGGAGGGCGCCGGGGGCGGGCTCGCCCAGGACGACGGCGACGTGCTCCTGACCGTCGGTCAGTCCGTGGAAGGTGACGAGCTCGGCGTCGACGCTGTAGCCGTCGGCGAAGCGCAGCGGGACCCGGACACGGGCGCGCTGGGTGGCGGCGGGGAAGTCGGTCATCGGGTTCTCCAGTGTCCGGGTGCAGGACGGCAGTCCCGGTACGGGACGTCGCGGGTGCCTGCTTCAGATTTGAAGCAGATCCACGGAGGGAACCCTACCTCATGCTTTAAATTTGAAGCAACAGATTACCCCGAGGTTTCGCGAGTCCCGGTTTCACGAACCGGAACAGGGGGACGAGCGACGCCGCCACGGCACCTCGTCCGACGTCGGCCTGGGGGCCTCGTCGCCCTCCAGCGCCCGCGCGATCGCCGAACCGATCGTCTCCAGCTGCTCCACCTGCTCGTCGGAGAGCTGGTCGAAGACCGCCGCCCGCACCGTCTCCACGTGCCCCGGTGCCGTGCGCTCCAGCACCGCCATGCCCTCGTCGGTCAGGATCGCGAAGCTGCTCCGCTTGTCCCACTGGCAGTCCTCGCGCCGGATCAGCCCGTCCTTCTCCAGCCGCGTCACGGCGTAGGTCAGCCGGCTCCGGGTGATCTTCGACTTCTCGGCGAGGTCGGTCATGCGCAGCCTGCGCTCCGGCTCCTCGGCGAGGTTGGCGAGGATGCCGTAGTACAGGTGCGGCATGCCGGCGTCCTGCTGGAGCTGCCGGTCGATCGCGTCCTCCAGGAGGTGCGTCGCCGCCATGAACGCGCGCCACGCGCGCTGCTCCTTGGGAGTGAGCCAGCGAGTCTTCATGCACCCAGTGTAGGTTTGTTTCAAACTTTAACCAAGACTGCCCGTCCCCGGGAGTGAGCGCGTCCGATGCCCTACCCCTACGTCCTGCTCTCCGCCGCCGTCTCCCTCGACGGCTACCTCGACGACACCGGCCCCGACCGGCTGCTGCTCTCCTCGCCGGCCGACTTCGACCGCGTCGACGAGGTGCGGGCGTCCGTCGACGCGATCCTGGTCGGCGCCGGCACCATCCGCGCGGACAACCCGCGGCTTCTGGTCAACGACCCGGATCGGCGCGCGGCCCGGCTGGCGGCGGGCAGGCCGGAGTACCCCCTCAAGGTCACGGTCACCGCGACCGGAGAACTGGACCCGGAGGCGAAGTTCTGGCACACGGGCGGCGCGAAGGCCGTCTACACGACGGACGAGGGCGCGGAGCGGGCCCGGGTCGCGGCGGACGTCGTGTCCCTGGGCCCGGAGCTCGACTGGCGGCGCCTCCTGGAGCACCTGCACGACGTGCGGGGCGTCCGGCGCCTGATGGTCGAGGGCGGCGGCACGGTCCACACCCAGCTCCTCCAGCAGGGCCTGGCCGACGAGCTCCAGCTGGTGCTGGCCCCGCTCTTCGTCGGCGATCCGAAGGCCCCGCGCCTGTTCGGGCCGGGCGGCTACCAGGCCGGGCGGCTGCGGCTCCTGGAGACCCGCCGTATCGAGGACGTCGTCCTGACCCGGTACGAGCCCACGGCCCCGGGCACGGGCGCGGTGCCGTCCGCCGCCGACCGCCACTGGCTGCGGCTCGCCTGCGAACTGGCGGCCGACTGCCCGCCCTCCCCGACCGCGTTCAGCGTCGGCGCGGTGGTGGTCGCGTCCGACGGCACGGAACTGGCCCGCGGCCACTCCCGGGAGGCCGGCGATCCCGTGGTCCACGCGGAGGAGGCGGCCCTGGCCAAGATCCCCCCGGCCGACCCCCGCCTGCCCGGCGCCACGGTCTACACCAGCCTCGAACCCTGCACCCGCCGCGCCTCCCGTCCGCACCCCTGCGCCGAGCTGATCCTGCGGGCCGGGGTACGGCGGGTGGTGACCGCCTGGCGCGAGCCGGACACGTTCGTGACGGCGGCCGACGGGACGGGGGCGTTGCGCGAGGCGGGGGTGTCGGTGCTGGTCCTGGAGGAGTACGAGACGCCGGCGAAGGCACCGAACGGGCATCTTCTCGGGTGAGGGGGAGACCGAGGGGGGAGATCGAGGAGGGGCGGGCCGCGGTGCTTTTGCGGGTGCGGGTGCCTGGGGGTGCTCGCACAGTTCCTCCCCCAGCCTTCGGCCGGGGGGACCCAGCACCCCTTCGGGGCACGTTGCGGCAGCGCCCCTTCAGGGGCGCGGGGAACTGCGCGACAAGCCCCCACCGGCCCGCGGCCAGGTACCGCGCCACCGGGCCCAGGGTCAGCATTCCGCTGGCGGCGCCGGCGTGTGGGGCGCGCAGCTCGGCTACGACGCTCCCGGGGTGTGGAAGGCCTGGGCGCCGGACCTGGACCACCAGCTGACCCGCGCCGGGCATTGCATGGCCGAAGAGGCACCCGACGAGATCGCGGCCACGATCGGGGGCCTGCCGGCCCGGAACCTGCACCGCTTGTTTAACCCGTGCGACTCCCGGTCTTCGGATGGCGTATGCTGGTGTCACCGACGCGGGGTGGAGCAGCTCGGTAGCTCGCTGGGCTCATAACCCAGAGGTCGCAGGTTCAAATCCTGTCCCCGCTACTGAAGCCCAGGGCCGGAATCCGATGCATGCATCGGATTCCGGCCCTGAGTCGTATCCAGCGCTCCGTGGACGTGGTCACCACCGATACCTGTGGGACTCCTGAGCCGAGCCGCGCGCCTCGTCGACTCGACCGTTTTTGACCGGTCATGGCAGGTAAGTCCAGGCTTTGAAAGCTTAATGATCAAGGCCAACAGCTTGGAAACTGATAGCCGGGTCTATTAACGTTCGATAACGCAGCGCGGTCGTCCCAGCCGTCACCCGAGACGGCTCCGTGCGCACGCGCCGAATCCCGCAAGGGAACCGGGGAACCACCACCTTGGGGTGAATCGCACGTCTACCGCCGGGTACGAAACGGCAGGTATACGCGCGTAGGAGACCTTCCTGCTCCGAACCCGTCAGCTAACCCGGTAGGCGGCGGAAGGAAAGGAGTGCGCCCGCGTGGCGTCCAACCCGCCTGCTCCCACAGCCCCGTTCGTGCCCAGCCAGCGCCGACCCGACACCTTCGGCTACGGCGGCTACCGCTCCGACGAGGGCCCCTTCGAGGAGTGGAACCCCACCGAGGAGTCCCTCGCCGCGGTCCGCGGCCGGCACCGGGTCACCAAGCAGAAGGGCGGCGGCCTCGCCCGCAGCTCCACGGTTCTCGGCGTCGGCGTCATCGCTGCCGTCGGCGCGGGCGGCATGGCCAGCGCGAACACCGGCAAGCCGCCGGTCTCCATCTCCCTGTCCGACCTGCCCTCCTCCGTCAGCTCCCTGCTGGGCGAGGACAGCGGTCACCAGGCCGTCCAGACCGCCCTCAGCAGCGTCACCACGGCGGCCGCCACCGACGCGGACTCCTCCGCGGACGCCGGTGAAGCGCTGCGCAGCCGGATCATCGCCCAGGCCGCGCAGCAGCAGAGCCAGCTCGACACCAAGGCCGGCGCCAAGGCCGCCGCCGCCGCCGACAAGGCGCTCGCCGCCGCCGAGGCCAAGGCGGAGAAGGCGGCCGCAGCGAAGGCCGCCGACGCCAAGGAGAAGGCCGAGGCGTCCGCGAAGCAGAAGGCCGAGCAGGCCCACCTCGCCGAGCTGGCCAAGCAGTACACGCTGCCGGTCGTCTCGTACACGCTCACCGGCACCTTCGGCCAGGCCGGCTCCATGTGGTCCTCCGGCTACCACACCGGCCTCGACTTCGCCGCGCCCACCGGCACGCTGATCAAGGCCGTGCACAGCGGCACGGTCACCGAGGCGGGCTGGGCCGGGGCCTACGGCTACCGCACGATCATCACCCTCGACGACGGCACCGAGCTGTGGTTCTGCCACCAGTCCTCGATCGGCGTGAAGGTCGGCCAGAAGGTCGCCACCGGCGACGTCATCGGCCGCGTCGGCGCCACCGGCAACGTGACCGGCCCCCACCTCCACCTGGAGGTCCACCCGAACGGACAGGCCACCGCCATCGACCCGATGGCCTGGCTGCGCGGCAAGGGCCTCAACCCCTGACCCGGACGGGCCGCGAGACCTTTACAAGACCCGACACCTCTACAAGACCCGACGCCTTTGCAAGAACCGACGCCTTTACAAGAACTTCGTGTTGCGCCGGGATGGGGCGTGCGGGGACGCGTGTTGAAGTGGGGCATGACTGGTTCTTCCGCATCCCTCCGCAAGCTCGGCGCCTCCGACCTGGAGGTCTTCCCGCTCGCCCTCGGCGGTAACGTCTTCGGCTGGACCGCCGACGAGGCCGCCTCGTTCGCCGTGCTCGACGCTTACACCGCCGCGGGCGGCAACTTCGTCGACACCGCCGACTCGTACTCGGCGTGGATCGAGGGCAACAAGGGCGGCGAGTCCGAGACGATCATCGGCAAGTGGCTCAAGGCGCGCGGCAACCGCGACGACGTCGTCATCGCGACCAAGGTCAGCCAGCACCCCGAGTACCCGGGCCTGTCCGCCGCCAACATCAAGGCCGCCGCCGACGCGTCCCTGCGCCGTCTGGGCACCGACCGCGTCGACCTGTACTACACGCACTTCGACCAGCCCGAGGTCCCGGTCGAGGAGATCATCGGCGCGCTGGACGAGCTGGTGCGGGCGGGCAAGGTCCGGCACATCGCCGCGTCCAACATCACGCCGGAGCGGCTCCAGGAGTCCCTGGACTTCTCCGACCGCGAGGGCCTCGCCCGCTACGTCGCCCTCCAGCCCCACTACAACCTGGTCTCCCGCGACACCTACGAGGGCCCGCTGCAGGACCTGGCCTCCCGCACCGGCCTCGCGGCCGTCCCCTACTTCGCCCTGGCGTCCGGCTTCCTCACCGGCAAGTACCGGCCCGGCACGACGGTCGACAGCGCGCGAGCGGGCCGGGTCGCCCAGTACGCCGAGTCGGAGCGCGGCCAGAAGGTCCTGGCGGCCCTCGACGAGGTCGCCGCGGCCCACGAGGCCCCGATCCCCACGGTCGCCCTGGCCTGGCTGGCGGCCCAGCCCACCGTCACGGCCCCGATCGCCTCGGCCCGCACCCTCGACCAACTCCCGCCGCTGCTGGGCGTGGCAGAGCTGACCTTGACGGACGAGGACCTCAACAAGCTGACGACAGCCTCCGCCTGACGGCCCGCGCCCGGCGGCCGCCGGCGACTTCTCCTGCGCCGCGACACCGCTCAGCCACCACGGCGCGTCCCGGCGGTGCCGTACCCTCCGCGGCCTCGGAGCGCTAGCTCCGGTACGGGTTGTACGACGGGTACGGCACCGCCGCCCCCTGCCACCCCGGGACGGGCGCCCCGTAAGGCGACGGCACGTGAGCGGCGTACCCCGGCCAGCCGCCCGGCGCGGCCGTCCGGGCCGCGTACTCCAGGGCCGGCCGCACCAGCTCCCGTCGGCCCCACAGCTCCGCCAGCAGCTCCCGCTCCCGGACCACGAAGTCGGCCCCCGCCCGCCCCCGCTGCCCCCGGCGCCGCAGCAGCGCCAGCGTCGTCGCGTACCCCTCGTACTCGGCGACCGACCTCCCCGCCGCCTTCCCGAAGTGGTACGAGGCGTACTCCCGGGCCATCTGCCGCGCCCGCATCGACCCGAGCACGAACGGCTCGGCCGCCCCCAGCCACCCCGCGTAGACGTACGCCGGCAGCTCTTCCCGCACGGTGCGCAGCTCACGCTGGCGCGTCCACACGGCCAGCCAGGTCAGCAGTCCGAACGTCGGCACCATGAACATGGTGTAGACGGCGAAGAAGCCGAACTGGCCGAACGTCGACGACCCGTTCCAGAACGCGTGCATGCTCATCGCCAGCAGCAGCCCGGCGAGCGGCACCAGCACCCGCCGCGTCCGCTGCCGCTCCCCGGAGAGCGCGGCGATGCCGAAGCCGATGCCGGTGAGGACGGTGAAGAGCGGGTGCGCGAACGGGGACATCACGATGCGCACGAAGAAGGTGGCGGCGGTGACGGAGGCGATCCCGCTGTCACCGGTCAGCTGGTCGGTCCCGAAGGCCGTGCCGAGGTAGAGGATGTTCTCGGTGAACGCGAACCCGGTGGCGGTGACCCCGGCTATCACCACCCCGTCGACGATCCCGGTGAAGTCCCGTCTGCGGAAGAGGAAGACGAGGAGCACGGCCGCCGCCTTCGCCGACTCCTCGACCACCGGCGCTATCACGGTCGCCCCGAGCCGGTCCGCGCTGCTCGGATCCGCGGTCGCCGTCGCTATCCACTTCGTCGCGAAGCTGTTGGCGACGATGGCTATCAGCGCGGCCGCGCAGGCGCCCCACGCGAAGGCGAACAGCAGGTTCCGCCAGGGACCGGGCTGCACCCGGTCGAGCCACCGGAAGGCGGCCACGAGCAGCGGCACCGGCAGGACGGCGAGGCCGAGCCCGACCAGGAAACCCTCCGTCCCCGTCTGCTCCCGCACCAGCGCGAGGATCACCAGGCCGGAGAGGGCCAGCAGCGTGCCCGGCGCCCCGTACCGCACCCAGCGCCGCTGCCACCAGCGGGGTGGAGGGTGCTGCGGATACGGCGGGTACGGCGGCGGAAAGGTGGCCACGGCATCGACCCTAACGAGGTGACTCCCGACGGTGCTGCTCGCACTGCCGCACCCGGTGCTGTACGCGGCGGAAGAGCAGATCGTTCACCACATGTCCCTTGTCCAGCCCCTGGCCCTCGAAACGGGTCAGCGGCCGATGCGCCGGACGTGGCGCGAAACCGCCGTCGGCCTGCGTGTTCTCGAACTCCGGGTGGGCGCCCAGCACGTCGAGCATCTGCTCGGCGTACGGCTCCCAGTCCGTCGCGCAGTGCACGATCGCGCCGGGGCGCAGCCGGGTCGCGGCGAGATCGAGGAACTCGGCCTGGATCAGCCGCCGTTTGTGGTGCCGCTTCTTGGGCCACGGGTCCGGGAAGTACACGCGCAGCCCGTCCAGCGAGTCCGGCGTCAGCATCTCCCGGAGCAGGATGATGGCGTCGCCGTTCCCGACCCGGACGTTGGACAGCCCGTTCTGGTCGGCGAGGTTGAGCAGGTTCCCCTGACCGGGCGTGTGCACGTCGACGGCGAGGATGTTGACGGCCGGGTCGCCGACGGCCATCTGCGCGGTCGCCTCGCCCATCCCGAACCCGATCTCCAGCACCACCGGGTTGCCGTTCCCGAACAGCTCGCCGAGGTCGATCACCCGCTGCCCGTCGATGTCCAGGCCCCACTTGGGCCACAGCCGCTGCAGCGCGTCGGCCTGCCCGGCGGTGACCCGGCTGCGCCGCGGCTGGAAGCTGCGGATCCGCCGCTCGAAGTGCGACCCGGCGGGATCGGCCCTGGGCCCGTCCGGGAACCGGGGCTCGCCCTTGGCCCGGGTGTGCCGGACGGACACCCCGGGGGCGTGCGGCGGCTGCTCGCCGGACTCGGGGGTTTCGGTTTCGGAGGCATTGAGGAAATCAGACACAGTGGGTCGATTTTACGGCCCTGCGGGGGACGGCCGACGGGGTCACACCGCGTCCAGCATCGCCAGCGCCCGCCGTGCCACCTCCCGCCCGATCGGCAGCGAGGCCGTCGCCGCCGGCGAGGGTGCGTTCAGCACGTGGACCGCCCGCGGCGCCTCCTTGATCAGGAAGTCGTCGACGAGCGTGCCGTCCCGCAGCACGGCCTGCGCCCGTACCCCCGCGGCCGCCGGCACCAGGTCCCCCGCCTCGGCGGCGGGCAGCAGCCGGCGCACGGCCGTCGTGAACGCCTTCTTCGACACCGACCGGCGCAGCTCCCCGCCCCCGTACTTCCAGTGCCGCCGGGCCAGCGCCCAGGCCCCCGGCCAGGCCAGCGTCCCGGCGACCTCCCACGGCCGTACGACGCCCCAGCCGTAGCCCTCCCGGGCCAGCGCCGGCACCGCGTTGGGCCCGATGTGCACGCCGCCGTCGATCCCGCGGGTGAGGTGCACCCCGAGGAACGGGAACGCCGGGTCCGGCACCGGGTACACCAGCCCCCGCACCAGCTCCGGCCGGGCCAGTTCGTAGTACTCCCCCCGGAACGGCACGATCCGCATCCCCGGGTCGTCCCCGGTCAGCCGCGCGACCTCGTCGCAGTACAGCCCCGCGCAGTTGACCAGCACGCGCGCGCGGACGACGGCACCGTGCGCGGTGAGCACGGCCACGCCCCGCTCCGGCCGCCGGTCCACCCGGACCACCCGCGCGCCGTACCGGATCTCCGCCCCCGAGGCCCGCCCGAGCTGCCGGGCGACCCCGACGAAGTCGCACACCCCGGTCGTCCCGACGTGTATGGCGGCGAGGCCCCGCACCTCGGGCTCGTACTCCCCGATCTGAGCGGCCCCGAGTTCCCGCACCGGGATGCCGTTCTCCCGGCCGCGCTGCACGAGCGCGTGCAGCCGGGGCATCTCCGCCCGCTCGGTGGCGACGATCAGCTTGCCGGTGACGGCGTGCGCGATGCCGTACTCCGCGCAGAACTTGACCATCTCCGCGCCGCCCTCGACGGCGTACCGCGCCTTCAGCGACCCCGGCCGGTAGTAGATCCCGCTGTGGATGACCCCGCTGTTCCGGCCCGTCTGGTGCCGCGCCGGCCCGGCCTCCTTCTCCAGCACGGTGACCCGGGTCCCGGGCGCGGCACGAGTGATCGCGTACGCGGTGGACAGCCCGACGATCCCACCCCCGACGACAAGCACGTCACAGTCGTAACCAACCCCGGCGGACACCCGCACCACCTCCCACGTCGATAGTGCACTGCGCCACTGACAGCCACTTCAAACGCACGGTTGGTGAAGCGCCCCGTAAGGGCGTGGGGCGGTGTCCGATCTGCGGCTGCCGCCGCGTGGGCGCGACCGGTCAGGCGCCCCCGAAGGGGCGCTGGGGGTCCCCCCGGCCGAAGGCTGGGGGAGGAACTGCGCGACCAGCCCCCACGCACCCGCACCCGCCGATCGGACAGAACCCGGCAGACGCCCAGGGCGAACGTCACGCCGGCGCCATCAGCAACGGCCGGGCCCGCTCCCGCAGCTCCACCACCCTCGGCTCGTCCCCGTACGGCTCCAGCCGGTGCAGCAGATCCTTCACGTACTCCGTGGTCCGCGCCGAAGATATCCGCCCGGCCACCTCCACGGCCCGCACTCCCTGCTCGCAGGCCGCGTCGAGATTCCCCGACTCCAGTTCGGCGACGGCGGAGACGACCAGCCGCAGCCCGTGCGAGCGCACGAACTCCTCCGTCGGCTTGGACAGAGCCTGCTCCGTGAAGCGCCGCACCTGCCGCGGCGCCTTGAGGTCCCGGTAGCACTCGGCCGCGTCCGCCGCGAACCGGTCGTAGCCGTAGAAGCCGAGCCAGGAGGGATCGTTGTCCCCCTCCCGCGCCCGTTCCAGCCAACCCTCCGCCGCCTTCAGCGCGGCCCCCGCGGCTTGCGCGTCACCGGCACGCGCGTGTGCCCGCGCCTCGACCAGCCGGAAGAAGCTCATGGTGCGGGCGGTCGCCAGCCCCCGGTTCCGCTCCACGGCGGCCTGCGCGAGATCGACGCCCTCGTCGCCGAACCCCCGGTAGGTCGCCTGCAACGACATCGATGCCAGGACGTACCCGCCGAGCGGTACGTCCGCCGCCGCGCGGGCGAGCCGCAGCGCCTGGATGTAGTACCGCTGCGCGGCCTCCTGCTGCCCGGTGTCGAAGGCCATCCACCCGGCCAGCCGGGTCAGTTCGGCACTCGCCCCGAACAGCGCCCGCCCGACCTCGTCGGAGTACGCGCCCAGCAGCAGCGGCGCCGCCTCCACGCGTAAGCACTCCGGCACCATCGACGAACGCCAGTCGCCGCCGCCGTACTTGGAGTCCCAGCGCCGGGCGTCCTCGGCGGCCTCCCGCAGCTTCTGCACATCGCTGTGGCCGACTTTGAGCGGTGCGCCCGAGCCGTCCACGCTGTTCGCCTCGCGCGCCACCGAACTGTCGGCGGGAGTTATCAGCCACCGCGAGGCGGGCGTTGCGTATGCGCTTACTGCGAACGATCCGGCCAGCGACTGCCAGATGCCGCCCGAACCGGCCCGGCGGCCGGCCAGGTCGAGGCGGTACAGTTCCGTGGCCGACCGCACCGCCTGGCCGACGTCCCTGGGGAAGGCGAGGCCCACTTCGGGGGCGGGATCCGCGTCCGCCAGGCCGATCTCGTGGAGCGGCACCGGGCGGCCGAGCTTCTGGCCGATCGCGGCGGCGATGAGGTGGGGCGCGGCACCCTGCGGCACCATGCCCTTCGACACCCAGCGCGCCACCGACGTCTTGTCGTAGCGAAGAGTCAACCCGCGTTGAGCGCCAAGGTCGTTGACGCGTCGCGCGAGTCCTGCGTTGCTGATTCCCGCGAGGGCGAGAACGGCGCCGAGCTTTTCGTTCGGCCCGCGTTGCTCCCTGGACATGCGCCACCCCTCGACACAGACGGCTGCCGCGCTGGCATAACCACGCGGCATTCGTAAACCCAGCGTAGTTCGCCGCATCCCAAGCGTTAAGGGGCATTGTTCCGGATGGCGGGATTGTGGTCCGTACGCGAGTGCGGCCCAGACACGCACCGTGCACGGCCTGTCGCGGCGTGCCCCCGCCGTGTGGCCGTGCGCCCGCCCGTGCGCTCTTCTCCGGCCATCTGGGGAGCGGTTCCATGGCTGGTGCGTGGGTCGGCCCGCTGTACTGGATCCAGTGGGCTGGGGGACACCGCCACCTTCATCCCCGCGGGTGGCGGACCGGTCCGGGAGGCGATGCCCGCCTCCCGGACTGTGCGCGTTCGAGCACGCGCGCGTGCGATGCGCAAAGCATGTACGGAGCGTGCGCACGCCCGCGTGGTCATTCTGGATTTGGCCGAAAATCGCCCCCGCTGCTCGCGGGTGATCAACGCTCCTACCATGGCAATTGAGGGCGCGAAGGGCGTTTTGGGGGAGCGTACAGGGGGCGCATTCGCGTCGCAGTGGCCCGGTGCCGTACGGCCGTCGACGCTCGCCGCCGCTCTCCCGCGGCACGCGCACGCGGCCGGTCCTGCGGCGACGCAGTGACAACTCCGTTGAATCTTCCAGGGATCAAAGGCGGCCCCACCGCCCCTCCGGACCGGGTCCTTCATGGCAGCATGGGGACCCGGTTCGTACCGGCATGGTTGTCCACAGCCTGTGGAGGCGTCGATGCGGTGGTTGGTGGGATGGAGCAGCACCGCCTCCGGTGCCGTCACGATCGGCTCCGCCGGCGCCACGGGCTACGACGGCGAGACCGTCCACCCCATCGGCTCGCAGCTCCTGTGGGGCGACCCCGATCCGCTCTGGGCGGTCGGCGACTGGCGCCCCGACGAGGTGCGCGTCATCAAGGCCGACGCGCAGAACCGCATCGCCGTCCTCGGCACCTGCGGCGCCAGCGACGAGGAACTGCGCCTCGGCCTCTTCACGGCGCGCGGGGGCGCACTGCGGCATCTGACCGCCTGGCCCGGCAGCTACACGGCCGTCGTCCAGGTCGGCCGCCGGGTCACCGTCTGCGGCGACCTCGCGGGTGCCCGCCCGGTCTTCTACAGCCCCTGGGCAGGCGGTACGGCCTACGCCACGGCCGCCCTCCCGCTCGCCGACCTCATCGAGGCCAACCTCGACTACGGCCATCTCGCCGCCCTCCTCGCCGTCCCCGACGTGCCGGCCGCCCTGCACGACTCGACCCCCTACGAGGGCGTGCGGCGCATCCCACCGGGGCATGCGCTGATCCTGCGCACCGGGGCGCGCGAGGTCGCCGGCTACGAGCAGGTCGCCTCGCTCGCGGTCGCGGCCCCCTCCGCCGACCCCGACCGCGCGGTGGACGCCGTACGGGACGCGCTCGTAGAAGCAGTACGCGCGCGGCTGTCGGCACCCCGGCACGTCCCGGACATCGACCCGGGTCCGGTGCCCGGCATGGGGCCCGCGGAGCGCCGCGCGGCACGCGGGATGCCGGTCCCGGGCATCGGCGCCGACCTCTCCGGCGGCCCGGCGTCGGGCACCCTCGCGCTGCTCGCCGCGGGGCTGCCCGGGATGCCGGGCACCATCCTCGGCCACGGCACGGGCGCCGGCGAACGCCTCCTCGCCGTCACCTTCAACGACCTCGCCGTGGGCGGGCGCGAGGCCGAACTCGAACGCGCGGGCACCCTTGCCGCCAACCCGCGCCTGCACCACGTGGTGGTCACCGGCGGCGAGGAGATGCTGCCGTACGCCGACCTCGACGGCCCCCTCACCGACGAACCGGGCCCGTCCCTGGTTTCCGCCGCCCGGCACCGCGCCCGGCTCGCCGCCGGCAGCGCCGACCACTTCACCGGCTACGGCGCCCGTCAGGTCCTCGACGCCCACCCCGCGCGCCTCGCCGACCTGCTGATGGACCGCAAGCGCCGCCACCTCGTGCGCCCGGTCGCCGCGCTCGCCAAGGCCGACGGCTCGGTGATGGTCCCCGCGCGCGTGTACAGCGCGGCCCGGCGCCTGGCGCGCACGCCGTACCGCGCGGGCGTCGAGTCGCTCGCCGAGCGCCTGCTGCGGCGCCGGTTCGACGACCCCGGAGGGGCGGTGGGCGCCTCCCTCGCGGCGCTGACCTGGGCGAGACCGGGCCCGGCGGCGCGCTGGCTGACCGGCGAGGCGCTGGCTGAAGTATCGGTTCTGCTCCAGGGGGCGGCGAACCGCTCCGGGGTCGGCCCCGGACAGCGACCCGGAGACTACCGCGCGCGTGCGGTACTGGCCCGGCATGCGGCCGACATCCGCGTGCTGGAACAGGCCGCCGAGATCCGCTCCCAGCGCCTCCACGCCCCCTTCCTGGACAACCAGGTGGTCCGCGCCTGCCGTGCCCTCCCCGAGGCGCTGCGGGTCCAGCCGGGCGCCCGCGCGGCCATCCTCCGCACGGTCCTGGAGGGCGCCGGTGTCACCGACCTCCCGCCGGGCTGGGGCGCCCCTTCCCACGCCTCCTCGGCGGCCGCCACCCGGACGGGGCTGCGCGTGGCGGCCGACGAGCTGATCTCCCTCTTCTCCACGCCGCTGCTGGCGCAGGCGGGCCTGGTGGAGGCGAGGGTGGTCCGCAAGGCGCTGCGCGCGGCGGCGGCGGGGGAGCCGTTGCCGCTGGACGGCCTGGCCGACCTGGTCTCCCTGGAGCTCTGGCTCCGCCGGCTCCTCTCCCGCCGGGGCACGTGCTGGACGGGGACACCGGCGCGGGCCCGTGCGGTCCCTGCCGGGGTGACGCCGATGAGGGGGGCGTTGGCGTCGGGGGCGTGAGGTGGTGGGGGTGCCCTCATGTCCGGGGGGTGAGGTGGTGACGGTGCCGTCGTGGTCGGGGGCTGCGCCCCGGGGCCCGCTTCGGGGTGGGGACCTTGTGGTGCGTCCGCGGGTCGGTGGGGGCTGATCGCGCCCGCGCGGCGGAGCCGCACATCGAATACAGCCCCGCGCCCCTTACGGGGCGCTGCAGCCGGCGCTTCCCAGCACACCCGTGGCTGGGGGGAGGCACCCGACAAGCGTCGGTGAGTGTCCTCACCCCCGGCCCCAGCATGCCCGGCGAACCCCGTGCCGGTTCCCCCGGCAGCCGGCAAGCGCCGGCAAGCGTCGGTGAGTGTCCTTACCCCCGGCCCCGGCGCGCCCGGCGCTGAAACCCGTGCCGCTTCCCCCGGCACCCGGTGACAATGACCCGGTGCGGTATCGAATTCTGGGTGTGACCCAAGCCGGCGACGAGGGCGCCCTCATACCTCTCGGCGGCCCTCGCCTCCGCGCCCTGCTCACCGTCCTCGCCCTGCACCCCGCCCGCACCCACACCCCCGACACCCTCATCCAGGAGATCTGGGCGGCGGACGACGACCCGCCCCAGGACGCCCCGGCCGCCCTCCAGGCCCTCGTCGGCCGCCTCCGCCGAGCCCTCGGCAAGGACAGCATCACCTCCACCCCCGGCGGCTACCGCCTGGCGGCCGCCGAGGACGACATCGACCTGCACGTCTTCGAGCGGCGGGCACGCGACGGCGCCCGGGCCCTGACCGACGGCGACCCGGCGACGGCCCACCGCCTCCTCACCGAAGCCCTCGACCTCTGGCGTGGCCCCGCCCTCGCCGATCTCCCCGACCGCGGCGCGGCCGCCGCCCGCCCGGAGGCGCTCCGGCTGGAAGCCACCCGCGCCCGCGCCGACGCCGCGCTCCGCCTCGGCCGGGCCGCCGACGCCGTACCGGAGCTGACCGGGCTCGTCGCGGCCCACCCGTACGACGAGCCCCTGCACGCCCTGCTGATCCGCGCCCTGCGCGACAGCGGCCGCCCGGCGGACGCCCTCGCCGCCTACGAGACCGCCCGCCGCACCCTCGCCGAGGGCCTCGGCGCCGACCCGGGCCCGGAACTGAAGGCGCTGCACGCGTCGTTGCTCACCCCGGAACCCCAGCCGCTCGGCCCACCTCCGCCCCGCACCGGCAACCTTCGTCCGCGTCTTACCTCTTTCGTGGGCCGGGAACCCGAACTCGAAGCCGTTCGTTCCGAATTGCACAGGGCCCGTCTCGTCACCCTCACCGGACCGGGCGGCTCCGGAAAGACCCGCCTCGCCGAGGAGGCCGCCGCCGGGCTCCCGCAGGCATGGCTGGTCGAGCTCGCACCGCTCGACCGGCCGGAGGCGGTGCCAGGCGCGGTGGTCAGCGCGCTCGGTCTGCGCGAGACCGTGCTCATGACCAACGAGCTGGCGACGGTGCAGACCGACCCCACGGCCCTGCTCGTCGAGTACTGCGCCCCGCGCAGCCAACTCCTGATCCTTGACAACTGCGAACATGTCATCGAAGCGGCGGCCGCCCTCGCCGAGACCCTGCTCACCCACTGCCCGGGGCTCACGGTCCTCGCCACCAGCCGTGAACCCCTGGGCGTGCCAGGGGAGTCGGTGCGCCCGGTCGAACCGCTCGCCCTGGAGCAGGCGCACCGCCTCTTCGAGGAGCGTGCCGCCGCCGTCCGCCCGGCGACCGGCGTCCCCGCGCCGGGAGACGCGGCGGCTGTCGACGAGATCTGCCGCCGTCTGGACGGCCTGCCCCTCGCCATCGAGCTCGCGGCGGCCCGGCTGCGGCTGCTCACGCCCCGCCAGATCGCCGACCGGCTCGACGACCGCTTCCGCCTGCTCACCGCCGGCAGCCGCACGGTCCTGCCCCGCCAGCAGACCCTGCGCGCGGTCGTCGACTGGTCCTGGGACCTGCTCGACGAGCGGGAGCGGACGACGCTGCGCGAGGTGTCCGTCTTCGCCGGCGGCTGGGACCTCGCGGCGGCGGAGGCCGTGTGCACCGGACCGGCCGCCGACCTCGTCGGCGCGCTCGTCGACAAGTCCCTGATCATCGCCACCCCGGAGGGCCCGGACGGCGTCTCCGGCATGCGCTACCGCATGCTGGAGACCATCCACGAGTACGCCGTCGAGCGCGCCGAGGAGGTGCCGGGGCTGCGCGCGGCGGTCGAGCGGCGGCACGGCGCGTGGGTGCGGGCGCTCGTGGAGGAGGCGGAGCCGAGACTGCGCTCCGGCGAGCAGCTGACCTGGATCCGCCGCCTGGAGACCGAACTCGACAACATCCGCGCCGCCCTGGACCGGGCCCTCCGCGCGGGCGACGAGGTGCGGGCGGGCCGGATCGTCCTCGCCGTCGGCTGGTTCTGGTGGCTGCGCAACTACCGCCAGGAGGCCACCGCGTCGGTCCGCGCGGTGCTGCGCCTCGGCGTCGCCCGGGACGCCCTGCCCGAGGACGCCGACCCGGACGAGCTGCGCGCGCTCGCCGACACGGCCGACCCCGTGGGCGCGCTCCTGGCCGACCCGGACGCCCAGGCCGGGCACCCGCTGTACGAGCTGCGCATGGACCTCAGACTGCTCGACCTGTTCCTGGCGTCCGAGTCCGGCCAGCCCGACGTCGTGACGGACGAGCGGACTCCCCGGTACGTCGCGCTCGTCCGGTCCGCCTTCGAGGCGGGCGGCCCCCGGGCCGCCCGGATGCCGGGCCTCATCTGGCCGCTCACCGCGTGGACCCTGGGCAGCTCCGCCGTGGACATCAGCCCGGACATGTCCGCGCTGGTCGACAACTGCCGGGTGTACGGCGGTGACTGGGAGGTCGGCGTCACCCTGATGTACCGCACCCACATCATGGTCGACTCACCCGGGCACCTGCGGGGTGTCGACGAGGACCTGGCCGAGCTCCGCCTCCTCAGCCGGCGGGTCGGGGACCGCTGGATGGGGGCCCAGGTGTGCAGCGCGGCCGGTGAGGCGGACATGGTGCGCGGCCGGTTCGCGGCGGCGGAGAGCGAGTACCGGGAGGCGCTGCGCCTCGCCCACGAGGTCGGCGCGTACGCGGAGACCCCGTTCCTGCTCGCGCGGCTCGCCGAGATCGCCTTCCGCTCCGGCGACCGGACGGCCGCCCGCTCCACTCTGGATCAGGCGGGCGAGGCCTCCGACCGGTACGCGGTGGCGGAGTCGAAGGCGTACGTGGCACTGCTCAGGGCGATCCTGGCCTACTACGACGGGGACCTGGTCCGGGCGCGGGAGTACTACGAGGCCGCTCGTGCCACGACGGTGGCAGGCGCCGCGCCACCGCAGTTCACGGCCGCGATCCGCTCCGTCGACGCCATGCTCACGGCCCTGGAGGAGGGGCCCGCGCGGGCGCTGCCGATCGTGGCCGTCGGGCTGCGCGAGGCGGTCGAGTACCGGTGCGCCGAGGTGATCACGGCCGCGCTGGTGGACGTCGGCGCCGACCTGCTGGCCCGGCTCGGCGACCTGGCAGGGGCGGTACGGCTGTACGCCGCGGCCGACCACTGGCGCGTCGGCACGGTCCGCCCCGAGCCGGAGCGCACCCGCGCCGAGGAGGTGGACGCGGCCGCCCGCGCCGCGCTGACCCCGCGGCGCTACGCCGCCGAGCGTTCGCGCGGCGCCTCGTTCACCGAGGAGGACGTCCTGCGCGAACTGAGCGCCACGCCGACCGCCGCTACCGGCACGTGAACCTCGACTCGGCCCAGTCGGCGAGCGCCACCGTGTCGAAGGCGTTCTGCGGTTCGACCACCAGACGCACGGTCCGGTGCCCGGTCAGGTCCACATGGACGGGCACGGCGGCCTGCCCGCCCTCGACCACCCCGGACCGCCACAGCCGCACCCCGTCCGCGTAGACGGCGAACGTGACCTTGCCGAGGCCGAGGGTCATGTCGTCGATGCCGGCCATCGCGTCGTAGGCGGTGCACTGCCGGTTGAGGTCGACGGTGACGGAGGAGCTGCCGTGCACGGTGACGCCGGGCGTGTACTCCTGGCCGGCGACCGTCACGCCGTACCGCTGCCACACCCAGCTGCTGTCGCCGAGCCGCATCTCGGGCCGGGTGCCGTCGCCGGTGACGTCGAAGCGCAGCTCGCTCCACTGGTAGACGACCGGGGCGGGCGGCGGAGTGGGCGTCGGGGTGGGGGTGGGACTCGGGGCCGGCGTGGGTGTCGGGCTGGGGGTCGGCTTCGGGCGCGGGCTCGGGGTGGGACTGGGGCTCGGGGGCGGCGTCGGTGTCGGAGTGGGAGCCGCGGGCGCGGTCGGCCGGGCGGCTAGGGCGACCGGTTCGGGTTCCGGGCTTCTCCTCGACGGGCCGGGGGTCGGGGCGCCGGGCTGGACGACCGGCGTGGACGGGGCGGGTCTGACGGCCTCCTTGGCCGGGTGGCCGTCGTTCGTCAGGGCGAGGGCCACCACGGCGACCGCCGTCGCCACCAGCCCGGCGGCGATACCGGCCTTCACCGGCCCCGCGAGCCCCTCGGTGGCCGCGGCGCCCCCGGCCCCGCCGCCCGCCCCGCCGGCCCCGCCGCCCGCCCCGGCGGCCGCACCGCCCGCCCCGCCGGCCGCACCGCCCGCCGCGGCGGCCGCACCCGCGGCCCCCACTCCGGCGCCCCCGGCGACGATCCCGAGCGCCTTGGCATACCCGGCGGCCCCGAACCAGCCGATGACCGCGACAGGCACGACGGCCGGGATACCGCTCGCGACCTCCTCGATCTGGGCGGCGGCCAGCCGGCACCTGGCGCACTCCTCCAGGTGCCGGCGCAGCCCCCGCTCGGCGCGGACCCGCAGCTTGCGGCGGGCGTAGCCGCCGAGTTGGTCGGCGAAGCGGGCGCACTCCTCGTCGTCGACGAGGGCGGCGCTCACGTGGGCCTGGAGGTAGGCCTGCCGCAGCCCCTCACGGGCCCGGCTGGCGAGGACCCGGGTGCCGTTGGCGTCCAGCCCGAAGAGGACGGCCACCTCGCTCGGCGACTCGTCCTCGACCTCGGTGTGCCACAGCACGGCCTGCCAGCGCTCGGGCAGCGAGCGGAAGGCCCGCATCGCCATCGACTGCTCGGCGTCGTGCATCGCACGCACCTCCGCGCCGAGGTCCAGCGACCCGTCGTCGCCCGCTTCGGAGCCGCGCGCGGACTGCGCCGCGAACAGCGCGAAGTCGTCGACCAGTTGCTCACGCCGGGCCGACCTGACCCACTGCGCGGCGACCCGGCGGACGGAGGTGAGCAGGTAGGCGCGCACGGCGTACTCGGGTCCTGACCCACCGCGCACCGCCTGCAGCATGCGGGCGAACACCTCGGCGGTGAGATCGTCGGCGGTGTGCCCGTCCCGGCAGCAGGTGCGTGCGTAGCGCCGTACCGCGTCCGCGTGCCGCCGGTACAGCTCCTCGTACGCCGAGTCGTCACCGGCCCGCATCCGCTCGATCAACTGACTGTCGGGGTGCGGCACTTCCCGGGGCGGCGGCACACTGCCGTCGCGCTGCGCCGGAACGTCGGCCCGGCCGCCCTGGGTGGGCACCTGCGGCGAAGCAGTCCCCTCCCCGACGGACCCGTCCCACCCGTCAACGCTCATCGCGGAACGCCCCCGACACCTGCCCGACCAACCGATTCACCGGCTCAGACTGCCACACCGCCTTTTGCCGGGGCCCCGAGCGACGAAACGATCACTCGGAAGAGAACACGCCGGTACCACAGCGCCCCGAGAGAAACGCGCCGGGACTACAGCGCCCCGTAAGGGGAAAACGCGGGGACTGCAGCGCCCCGTAAGGGGCGCGGGGAACTGCGCGACCAGCCACAGCCAACCCGCACCCGGCCACTACCCTCGCACGGTCGCAGCCGCGCTCCCAGCGCCCGGCAAGCCACCGCCACCGTCACCGCCACTGATACGGCTACTGCCGCGACCGCAACCCCTCCAGCAAGATGTCCAGCAACCGAGCCGAAGCCGCCGCCTGCTGCGCAGCATCCGGCAGGGACGGCGCAGCCGTGGCGATCACCAGCAGCACGTCGGAGACCGACACGTCCGGCCGCAACGCACCCGCCGCCCGAGCCCGCTCCACCAGCCGCCCGACGACGTCGAGCAGTGCGGCCGCCCCCGCGTCGTCGTCGGCGCCTGCCACCGGCCCCCGCTCCTCCGGCACCAGCCGCAACTCCGCGGCCCCCGGCTGCGTCCGCTGCTGCGGCACCCGCGCCTCCTCGGCCCCCGAGCCGACGGCCCCGTCCCCGGTCCCGGCGGCGCCGCCGACCTCCTCCGGCACCCCCACCCGCAGCACCTGCGGCGGCAGCAACCGCCCCGCCCCCGACGCCACCGACGTCCGCAGGAAGCGCGACAGCGCCGACCACGGCTCGTCCTCCTGCCCCAGCGCGGCCCGTGCCTGGTCGGTCAGCCGGGAGGTCTCCTCCTCGGCTATCCGCCGTACCAGCACGTCCTTGCTGGGGAAGCGCCGGTACACGGTGCCGACCCCGACCCGCGCCCGCCGCGCCACGTCCTCCATCGGCGCGCCGTACCCCAGCTCGCCGAAGACCTCGCGCGCCGCACGCAGTACGTGTTCCAGGTTGCGCTGTGCGTCCACCCGCAACGGCGTCGTACGCGGCCCGTCACCGCGTCCGTTGCCCGTCGTCGCGCTCACCGCTCCGCCACCGGCCGCCAGAGCGGACGCCGATGACCAATGCGTGTCCTGAATATGCATCTGTGTTCCCCCGGTTAACGACGTCTCCCCCCGGAGACTCTCCCCGTCACTGATAGCCGGAGCGAGCGGAACTGCGGCCGACCCATGACCGCTCATGGACCGCGGGCCTGCGGACCGCTCGTCGCGGACCGTTCGGCCACATCCTCTGCACCCCGTCGACACACGAACATAGTTGAGAGGCTGTCAATTCAGAAGGGGGACGTTCCGCACGGTGCGCCCCCCGATCGGAGTACGGGTCGCTTACCTCCCGGTTCGGCGCCTTCGCGCCCCCCTGTCCGCCCCTGCTGAGCTGGCCCCTTTCGTACGGCCGGGGGCGCGCGCCCGGCGCCCGCTACAGCCGCCCGCCGGTCACACAAATTGCCGGGGCTGTGGACAAACAAGAGTCACGGGTGCGTCATGGGATGGTGAAGGAACGTGCGCGCATTCTCGTTGTCGGCGGCGGCTACGTCGGGATGTACACGGCCCTGAGGCTGCAGCGGAAGCTGAAACGGGAGCTCAGGCAGGGTGCGGTCGACATCACTGTCGTCACCCCCGATCCCTATATGACGTACCAGCCGTTCCTTCCCGAAGCGGCCGCGGGTTCGATTTCCCCTCGTCACGTCGTCGTACCCCTGCGGCGCGTCCTGGACCGGTGCCACGTCGTCATCGGCGAGGTGACGGCCGTCGAACACGCCAAGCGCACCGCCGAAGTCGCCACCCTCGCCACCGCCGAGGAGCGAAAAGGCGCCACTTTCCTGGAGTACGACGAACTCGTCCTCGCCCCCGGTTCGATTGCGCGCACGCTGCCCATTCCCGGTCTCGCCGAGCACGGCATCGGCTTCAAGACCGTCGAGGAGGCCATCGGCCTGCGCAACCACGTCATCGAGCAGATGGACATCGCCTCCTCCACCCGCGACCCCGCGATCCGCGACGCGGCCCTCACCTTCGTCTTCGTGGGCGGCGGCTACGCCGGCGTGGAAGCCCTCGGCGAGCTGGAGGACATGGCCCGCTACACCGCGCGGTACTACCACAACGTCCAGCCGGAGGACATGAAATGGATCCTGGTCGAGGCCACCGACCGGATCCTCCCCGAGGTCGGCCCCGAGCTGGGCCGCTACGCCGTCACCGAACTGCGCCGCCGCAACATCCAGGTCCTGCTCGGCACCCGGCTGGAGTCCTGCGCCGACCGCGTCGCCGTCCTCAGTGACGGCCAGCGCTTCCCGACCCGCACCCTCGTGTGGACGGCCGGCGTCAAGCCGCACCCGCTGATCGCCGCCACCGACCTGCCCCGCACCGCGCGCGGGCGGCTGAAGTGCACCGCGGAGCTGACGATCGACGGCGTCGACCACGCATGGGCAGCGGGCGACGCCGCCGCCGTCCCGGACGTCACCGCCGCCGAACCGGGCACCGAGACCCCCTCCAACGCCCAGCACGCGGTCCGCCAGGCCCGCCTCCTCGGCGACAACCTCGTCCACGCGCTGCGTGGCGAACCCCTGGACACCTACGCCCACGCCCACGTCGGCTCGGTCGCCTCGCTCGGGTTCCACCAGGGTGTCGCCCAGGTCTACGGGCGCAGGCTGAAGGGCTACCCTGCCTGGTTCATGCACCGCCTCTACCACCTGAGCAGAGTGCCCACCGTCAACCGCAAGGCCCGCGTACTGGCCGAATGGACCCTCGCCGGGCTCTTCAAACGGGAGATCGTCTCGCTCGGATCACTCGAACATCCGCGAGCGGAGTTCGAACTCGCGGCCGGTGGAAAGCCTCCTCACAGTGCCTCCGACGACTCGAACGGGTCGTCCTGACGGAACTCAGGAACTCCACGGGCCGCCCCGGCGTCTGACGGATGTCGTCGCCGACGGCCACCCTGCCAGACTGCCCCCCGACCGAGCACAAGGCTTCTTCCCTCCCTCTCCCCAGAACTGCACCGGGGGACCTCCCCCGGCCCCCGGCCGCTCCCCGAGCCGGCCGGAGACGACGACACGAGGCAAGGTTTCGTGAACTTCACGCGCTGGAGCGCCCGGCTCCCCGGAACACAGCGCCGCGCCGCAGCGCGGACCGAGCACGCGGTCACCCCGGACCGACGGGGGGAAGGCTCCGTGCCCGCGGCCCGCGGAGAACAACTGACCGACGACTCGCCCTGTGTGCCCGCGGTCGACGAACTGCCCGCCCGTGGCGTCCTCGACCACGTCCCGGCCCTGGTCGCCCTCGTCCACGGCCCCGACCACCACCTCGCGTACGTCAACGACGCCTATACGGCGGCCTTCGGCGTACGCATCCCGGGCGCACCCGCCCGCGACTCCCTGCCCGAACTCGCCGAACTGGGCCTCCTCCCCCTCCTGGACCAGGTCCTGCGCAGCGGCAAGCCCCGCACGCTCAAGTCCCGCAAGGCACTGGACGGCCGCACCTACACGTTCACCTGCACCCCGGTCGCCGAGAACGGCGACCGGGACGGCGGTGTCCTCCTCTTCGCCACCGACGTCACCGACCACGCCGAGGCGGCGGAGCGGCTGCGCGCGAGCGAACGCCGCCAGCGCGAGACCGCGGTCACCCTGCAGCGCAGCCTCCTCCCGCAGGAGCTCGAACAACCGGACGACCTGCGCATCGCCGCCACCTACCAGCCCGGCGGCACCGAGGCCGCGGTCGGCGGCGACTGGTACGACGTCATCACCCTCGGCGGCGGCCGCACCGCCCTCGTGATCGGCGACGTGATGGGCCGCGGTGTCCGCGCGGCGGCCGTCATGGGCCAGCTCCGTACGGCCGTCCGCGCCTACGCCCGCCTGGACCTGCCCCCGCACGAGGTCCTGCGGCTCCTCGACGGTCTCGCCACCGAGATCGATCCCGACCAGATCGCCACCTGCGTCTACGCCGTGCACGACCCCAACGAGGGACGGCTGGTGTACGCCTCCGCCGGCCACCTCCCGATCCTGGTCCGCGACGAGAACGGCAGCGTGCTGCGCACCGAGGAACCGACCGGACCGCCGCTCGGCACCGGCGGCTGGGACCATGCGTCCGCCTCGGTACCGCTGGGCCCCGGCTCCACGGCCGTCCTCTACACGGACGGTCTGGTCGAACGGCGTGACGAGGACCTGGACGAGGGCATCGCGGCGCTGGAGCGCGCGCTGGCGGGCGCCACCGGCACGCCCCAGGTCATCTGCGACCGCCTGGTCCGCTCGGCCGGCGTCACGGCCGACCACGACGACGACGTGGCCGTCCTGGTCCTCCAGCATCCGGCCCGTACCGGCCCGGACAGCGAACTGTTCCGCAACGCCGCGCTGGAACTCCTCGGCGGCATCGAGGCGGCGCCACGGGCCCGTGCGTTCGCCTCCGGCGTGCTGACCAGCTGGCGCTTTCCGGCCGACCTCCACGACCTGGGAGTGCTCGCCACGAGCGAGCTGGTCGCCAACTCCCTCCAGCACGGCACCCCGCCCATGCGGCTGCGCCTGCGCCGCACCGACCGCCGACTGATCATCGAGGTCACGGACGGAGACGACCACCTGCCACGACGCCGCCGCGCGGAACCGGGCGACGAGTCGGGCAGGGGGATCGCGATCGTGGCCACGATCGCTTCGGGGTGGGGGTCGCGGAGGACGCCAGGGGGTGGGAAGGCGGTGTGGTGCGAGTTCGTACTGCCGAAGGGGTAGGGGGCGGGCCGACGTTCGGCTGCGGGCCGGTGGGGGTTGCTCGCGCCCACGCGACGGAGCCGCGTATCGGATACGGCCCCGCGCCCCTGACGGGGCGCTCCAGTCGCGTCAGCCACATAGCCGCGGGCAGTCGTGCCTCCCCCAGTGCCTTGAGGGCCTGGGAGGTGCCCCCAGGGCGGCACGGGTGGGCTGGGGGTCCCCCCGGCCGAAGGCTGGGGGAGGTGCCCGGTCAGCGCCGGTAAGCGTCCCCGCCCTCGCCGCTACGCGGACACGGACTCCGCGGGCGTGCCACCCCGGGCGACGATCCTGCTCCTCGAAGCCAGCCACGGCTGGTCCTGGACGGCAGTCAGCCGCCTCCCCAACCGCACCGCCAGGACACTGATCCCCAGCGAGAACAACAGGAACGTCACGACGTACGGCGCGGGCAGCGAGGCACCCAGCGGCCCGCCGACCGCCGGCCCGACGGCCAGTGCCAGCTGCTTCACCAGGGCGAACGCCGAGTTGTACTGCCCGGCCATCCCCTCCGGCGCCAGGTCGGCCACCAGCGGAGCCACCGTCGGCGACAGCATCGCCTCACCCAGCCCGAACAAGGCGTACGTCGACACGAACGCGGCCGTCGCCATCTCCCGGCTGCCGTGCCCCAGCCCCGCGGATCCGGCGACGACCCATGCCACCGCCCAGATCAGCCCGACCCCGGCGATCACGCGCGACCGCCGCCGACGCTCCACGAACCGGAGCACGGCGAACTGCGCGACCACGATCATCAGCGTGTTCGCGGCCAGCGCGGTCCCCAGCGCGGACGTGGATATCCCCGCCGCCTGGATGCCGTAGGCGGTGAGCCCGGACTCGAACTGCCCGTAGCAGGCGAAGAAGAGCACGAAACCCAGCACGGACAGCTGCACCATGGCCCGGTTGCCCAGCAGCTGCTTCCAGCCGCCCTTGCCCGACCGACCGGGAGCACCCACGATGTGGGGCGCGCGGGGCATCCGCACGGTCGCCATCACGGCGACCAGCGCCAGGAACACCGCGGCCTCGATCGAGAACAGCAGGACGAAGGAGTCGACGCGCGTAGAGTCGACAAGGTGGCCGCCGATGAGCCCGCCGACGCCCAGCCCGAGGTTCTGCAGGAAGAACTGCAGGGCGAAAGCCCGGGAACGCGTGTCCGAGGTCGAGCAGTCCACGATCATCGTCGCGAGCGCCGGCTGCATCACCGCCTGCCCGGCACCGAGCGCCGCCGCCGACAGCAGTACGGCCGTCGCGCTGCCCGCCAGCCCCAGGCTGAGCGCTCCGGCAGCGGCGGCGACCAGGGCGGCGAGGAGGACCGGCAGCGGACCGCGCCGGACGATGGCCCGCCCGGCGAACGGCAGCACGACCAGCGCGGCCACGGCGAAGACGGCGAGGACCAGCCCTGCCGTCATGGCTCCCAGCCCCCGCACCTGCGCCACGTAGACGTACAGGTACGGGACGGTGAAGCCGAGCCCGAACGCGCTGAGTGCGTTGCCCACGTGGATCCGGCGCATCGCTGCGCCCATCGCCCTGGTCACGTTCACCTCTCTCAGGTCGTCAGCCAGCGGACTACTGAGGTCCGAAGACTTAGAAGCTAAAGTTCGAAGCTAAAGACTACATCGCGAAGGACTTCAACGCCAAGCGTGCCCGTGCGATACTTCGGCCATGGCCGACACCACCGGCGCCGGCGAGCCGACCCTCGACGAACAGATCGCCGCCTACCAGCGCGAATTCCAGGACCTCGACCCCCAGGTCGAGAAGATCGTCTCGGCGCTCTCTCGGCTCAACCGCCGTATGAACGTCGCCTACGGCCGTCAGACCGGCGCCCTCGGCATCAGCAACGCGGAGTGGGAGGTCCTCAAGGCCCTCGTCCTCTCCGGGGTCCCCTATCGCATGGGCCCCAGCGAACTGGCCAAGCGCCTCGGCCTGACCCCGGCCGCGATGACCCATCGCATCGACCGGATGGTCGCCGAGGGGCTCGTCACCCGGGAGAGGGACGAGTCCAACCGCGTCCGGGTGATCGTCGAGCTGACCCCCGACGGCCGCGAGAAGTGGCTGGAGGCCATGCGCCTCGCCTCCGTCTTCGAGGAGGATCTGCTGCAGGACCTCTCCCCGGCCGAGCGCTCGGTGCTCGGCGAGGTCCTCACCAGGCTGCTGCGCCGCGTCGAGCACGCGCAGCCCGACGCCGGTGGCCGGCTCACCGACCTGGACTAAAAGATCTTGACAGAGGGTGCTTGACACGCCCCTGGGCGATCCGTAGAGTTCTTCGGGTTGCCGCGGAGCCGTAACGGTTCTCCGGTGACACTCAGCCGCCTTGAGCGGCACCTCAAACCACAGCATGATCTCCTCGCGGGGGTTGATTTCGGCGTGCCCGAATTCAATTCGAATGCGAGCGGTCGGCCCCGATTGGGAATCGCCGAGCGGATCCGCTAGTGTTTGAGACGTCGGAACGGCCCAACAGCCGCGAGGACGACACCCGCTGACTGGGAATCAGACGCCGAAAGCATCTGATAGAGTCGGAACCGCCGGAAAGGGAAACGCGAGAGCGGGAACCTGGAAAGCACCGAGGAAATCGGATCGAGAAAAGATCTGATAGAGTCGGAAACGCAAGACCGAAGGGAAGCCCGGAGGAAAGCCCGAGAGGGTGAGTACAAAGGAAGCGACCGTTCCTTGAGAACTCAACAGCGTGCCAAAAGTCAACGCCAGATATGTTGATACCCCGTCTCCGGCCGGAATCGGCTGGGACGTGGTTCCTTTGAAGAAAACACAGCGAGGACGCTGTGAACGACCGGATTATTCCTCCGGTTGTTCCGCTCCCGTGAAAAGCATTC
>NZ_JBFAXI010000083.1:0-39248 GCF_040680735.1 Streptomyces sp. NPDC051987
GTACGGCGAGTGGAACGCGACAGTCCAGATCCTGCCCCTGAACTGGGAACCCCGGAGTTCTTCCGCGTCGAGCTCCTTTACGCTCACGCGGTGCGTGCGGTACCGGTGCCCTTCTCGGCGTCCAGCGCGTACACGCACCGGTCCTTGCTGCACGCGTACACCACCCCGTCCTTCACCACCGGCGAGCCGGTGATCTCACCCCCGGTGGCCAGCTTCCAGCGCAGGCGGCCGTCGTCGGCCTTCAGGGTGTAGAGGAGGTGGTCGGTGGAGCCGAAGTGGATGCGGCCCTCGGCCACCGCCGGCGCGCCCACCACGTCGCCGCCCGCCTGGAACCGCCACTTGGGGGTGCCGGTGACCGCGTCCAGGGTGTAGAGCCCCTTGCCGCTGCCCACGTGGACATGGCCCGCCGCCACCAGCACCGGCTCGATCGACGCGCGGGCCTCCGTCGCGATGCGCCAGCGGTCGCGACCGTCGGTGGCGTCGAGGGCGTAGACGGTGCCGAGGTAGTCCGCGAGGTAGATGCCGCCACCGGTGACGGCGGGGCCGGGGACGTAGGTGGGCGGGGAGAGGAAGACCGCCGGCGCCTCGAAGTGCCAGCGCACGCGCCCGCTCGCGGTGTCGAGGGCGATGACGCGGGTGCCCGCGGAGGCGTACACGAAGCCGTCGTCGGCGTGGGTGAGGCGGACCGGGACGCCGCCGCAGGAGGCCGCGTCGCCGATGGGGTAGGACCAGCGTTCGTCGCCGGTACGGGCGTCGAGGGCCCTTAGCCGCGCGTCCTGCCAGACGTACACCGTGCCGTCGTGCAGGGAGGGGCCGGACTCGGGCGCCTCGAAGTCGGTCTGGGCGCCGGACAGCTCCCAGAGCTTCTGCCCGGTGGACGCCTCCCAGGCCTGGACGCCGCCGCCCCGGGTGCCGGTGACGAGGGTGCCGCGGTCGGCCTTGAGGGCGTACACCCAGGCGTCGGTGGACAGCCGCCACAGGTCGCCGCCCTCGCGGGCCTCCAGGGCGAACAGGGTGGGGCCGTCGGAGGCGTGGACACGGCCGTCCGCCACCGCCATGGACCAGGCGACGTCCCTCGTCTTGAAGCGGCGGCGGCCGGTCGCCACGTCGAGGGCGTGCACCTCGAAGGAGGTGACGTAGACGAGGTCGCCGTCGACCGCCGGGGTGCCCCAGACGTCGTTGGACATCCGGAACCGCCAGGGCCGCCAGCCGGACGCCGTCTCCGGGGGCAGCGCGGGCACCGGCGGCACGGCGGGGTCGGCGCCGTTGACACCGGGGTGCGGGCGGGACCAGCTGGCGACCAGGCCGGCCTCGGGCGGGGGCGCCTTCACGGCGGCGGCGCGGGCGTCGGCGACGCGCGGGCCGGGCCCGATCGGCACCTGGGCGCCGGCCAGCCGGACCGGGCCGGTGTCGGGGGCGGTGGAGGGGACGCCGACCGGGACCGGGGCCGGGACCGCGGGGTCGTAGGAGGGCGGCGGGGGTACCGCGAGGCGGCCGCCGCCGCGGGCGCCGGACGGGTTCGCGGAGGGCTTCACGGCGGGGCGGCCGCCGCGGCGGGACTCGATCAGCGCGACCGCCTTCTCGGGCAGCCACGCGGACGCCGTACCGCTGTCGTCGGAGCCGGAGCCGAACAGGTGGGGGGCGAGCTGGGCCTGGAGGTCGGCCGGGTTGGGGCGGGCGGCGGCCTCCATCTGCATGCAGGACTCGATGAGGGGGCGCAGTTCGTCCGGGAGGCCTTCGAGGTCGGGGCCCTCGCGCAGCAGCATGAAGACGGTCTCGACCGGGTTGGCGCCGTGGAAGGGCGGGTGGCCGGTGGCGGCGAAGACGAGCATGGAGCCCAGGGAGAAGACGTCGCTCGCGCCGGTGACGGACCGGGAGTCCTTCGCCTGCTCCGGTGACATGTAGGCGGGGGTGCCGACCGCGACGTTGGTCATCGTCAGCCGGGTGTTCGAGACACCGGAGGCGATGCCGAAGTCGATGACCCGGGGGCCGTCCTCGACGACGAGGACGTTGGAGGGCTTGAGGTCGCGGTGGACGAGTCCGGCGCCGTGGATCGACTGGAGCGCCTCGGCGACGCCCGCCGCGAGCCAGCGGACCGCCTGGGCCGGGAGCGGCCCGCAGTCGTTCACTATCTCCTCGAGGGAGGGCGCCGGCACGTACGCGGTCGCCAGCCACGGCACGGCGGCGCGCGGGTCGGCGTCGACGACGGCCGCCGTGTAGAAGCCGGAGACCGCGCGGGCCGCCTCCACCTCGCGGGTGAAGCGGACCCGGAACAGCTGGTCCTCGGCGAGCTCGGTCCGGACGGTCTTGATCGCCACGCGCCGGCCGGACGCCGAGCGCGCGAGATAGACCAGCCCCATACCGCCGGCCCCCAGCCGTCCCAGCACCTCGAACGGCCCGATCCGCCGCGGGTCGTGCTGCGTCAGCTGATCCACCACTTGCCTGCCACCTCCCCGTACGGGCCCCGTCCACCCACATATGTACGCGACCCCGTGCAGCGTCTCACCACCGCACCGCCGTGGCGGCACGCACCCCGATTCTTCCTGGCCCGAGCACAGGTTGCGAACCCGGTGATCAATCTGGATGTCTCACGACAAAGTAAGACATTTACCCGCCCAGAGTCGTACTTTTCCGGCCTCAGCGTTCCAGCAGCGCGAAGGACGCCCCTTGATTGTCGGTCACGACGGCGACTTTTCCGTACGACGTCTCGAAGGGCGGCGCCTGCACCCGGCCGCCCAACTGCCGCACGGCGCCGACCGCGGCCGTCACGTCCCCGGTGCGGAAGTGGACGACGAACTGGGACGGCATCCCCGCCGCGAACACCTCGGTCACGGGGGCGCGGCCGAAGTCCGGGTCGGCACCGGCGCCGAAGAGGGCGTCGGCGAAGAGGTGGCCGTAGAAGGCGTTGGCCGCGTCGATGTCGCTGGTGTAGAGCTGGGCCCAGGCGAAGCTGCCGGGGGCGTGCCGGACGCCGAAGCCGCGGTGGCTCGCGGCCTGCCAGAGGCCGAAGACGGCGCCCGTGGGGTCGGCGGCCAGCGCGGCGGTGCCGAGGTCGCGGACGGGCACCGGTGCGTTGACGATCTGCCCGCCCGCGGCGACGATCCGGCGGGCGAGGTCCCGGACGTCCGGGGCCGCGAAGTACACCGTCCAGACGGTGGGCATCCGGCCGTCCCGCTTCCGCGCCAGCCTGGCGACGCTCGCGCCGCCGAGCAAGGCCCACACGGCCCTGCCCTCGGCCCCTTCGGTGTCCTCGAAGGTCCACCCGAAGAGCCCGCCGTAGAACCGCTTGCCCGCCTCGACGTCGGGGAGCTGCGCGTCCAGCCAGCACGGGACGCCTTCCGGGTATCCGGATGCCCAGTTTTCGGCCATGTCGTCAAAGTAACCGCCCGGCCCGTACCGCGCAGACCAGCCGCACCCACCCGGAGTGACCGGCGCTTTCCCCGCCGCTCGCGCTCCGTACGGTCACTCCCTGCCCTCGCGCACCCCATTTGCAGTCGGCCGAATCGCGCTCCGATCACCCCTCGGTAAGCTGACGGCATGACAGGACAAGTGCGTACCGTCGACGGCCGCGTGGCCGGCCGGCGTGGGCAGGCGACCCGGCAGAAGCTGCTCGACTGCCTCAGCGAGATGCTCAGCTCCTCCCCTTACCGGGACGTCAAGGTCATCGATGTCGCCCGGAGAGCGGGTACTTCGCCCGCGACCTTCTACCAGTACTTCCCGGACGTCGAGGGCGCCGTCCTGGAGATCGCCGAGCAAATGGCCACCGAGGGAGGTCAGTTGACGGCGCTGCTGGCGGACCGCTCCTGGGTCGGCAAGGCCGGCTGGGCGACCGCGCAGGAACTCGTCGACGGTTTCCTGGAGTTCTGGCGGAAGAACGACGCGATTCTGCGCGTGGTCGACCTGGGCGCGGCCGAGGGGGACAAACGGTTCTACAAGATCCGTATGAAGATCCTGAACTCGGTGAACAACTCCCTGACCGACTCGATCACGGAGTTGCAGTCCAAGGGCAAGGTCGACAAGGACGTGAACCCGGCGGCCGTGGCCGGTTCGCTGGTCGCGATGCTCGCGGCGGTCGCCGCGCACCAGAAGGGTTTCCAGACCTGGGGCGTCAAGCAGGCCGAACTCAAGCCGAACCTCGCGTTGTTGGTGCATCTGGGCGTGACCGGGAAGAAACCCACGAAGTAGCCCGCGTCCTGGGTCCTGTCTGGCAGGCGGTGGTTCACACGGAGCGGTGGACCACCGCCTGTCGTGCTACGCCGGCAGCGGCCGGTCCCGGACCACGTGCTTCATCACCGGCGTCGAGGTGAGGCGCTGCACGCCCGGCAGGGTCGCGAGCCGTTCGTCGTAGAGCCGCTGGAAGGCACCGAGGTCGGCGGTCGCCACCCGCAGCAGGTGGTCGGGTTCGCCGAAGAGCCGCTGCGCGTCCAGCACCGGGGGGATGTCCACGAGCGCCCGCTCGAAGCCGGCCTGTGCCGGGGGGCTACGCCCTGGTGAGTCGGAAGATGCGGATCTCGCGGTCCACTCGCTCCTGGTAGGCGGCGTACGGCGGCCAGAACGCCAGCAGGTGCTGCCAGGCCTCCGCCCGCTCCGCCCCCTCCAGCAGCCGGGCGGTGACCGGGATGTCCCGTCCCTTCCAGCTGATCTCGGCGGCGGGATGCCCGAGGAGGTTGTACGTCCAGGCGGGATGACCGGTGCGCCCGAAGTTGGAGCCGATCAGCAGCCAGCCGTCCCCCTCCGGCATGCAGGCCAGCGGGGTACGGCGGGGCTGCCCGCTGCGCGCGCCGGTGGAGGTGAGGATCACCCCCGGCAGCATCTGGGCGCTCAGCAGCACCCGGCCGCCGCTGAGCCGGTGCACCGCCCGGTCCATGGCCGGGACCACGTGCGGGGCCACCTTGGCGAACCCCCGGGTCGCGGAGACCCTCTCCACCAGCCGTCGACCGATCACACCGCCACCTCTCGTCCCGCGAACAGCCCGGCCGCCTCGGCCGCGTACGCCCGCAACCGGTGCCCCGGCCCGAACAGCAGCTCGTCCCCGGCGGCCCGCTTGAAGTACAGATGCGCCTCGTGCTCCCAGGTGAAACCGATTCCGCCGTGCAACTGGATCCCCTCGCCCGCGGCGGTCCGCAGCGCCTCCAGCGCCTGCGCGAGGGCCAGCCCGCCCACCGGCTCCCCGTGCTCGGTCGCCCAGGCCGCGTAGTAGGCCGCCGACCGGGCCGCCCGCACCGCCACGTACACGTCGGCCAGCCGGTGCTTGACCGCCTGGAACGACCCGATCGGCCGCCCGAACTGCTCCCGCTGCCGCACGTACTCCACCGTCCGCTCCAACGCCCGGTCGGCGGCGCCCACGGCCTCGGCCGCGAGCACGGCGGCCACGAAGTCGCCGTGGGCGGCGAGGGCGGGACGGACGTCGGTCTCCTCGTCCGCGCCGAGCAGCTCCGCCCGCACGTCGCGCAGCTGCACAGCCGCCTGGCCGCGGGTGGCGTCGAGGCTGGTGCGCCGCGTGCGCACGAGCCCGGGGGCGTCCCCCGCCACCAGGAAGAGCAGGACCCGCGAGCGGGCGTACCCGCCGGTGTGCGCGGGCACGAGGAGCAGCCCGGCGCTGTGCCCGTCGAGCACCTGGTCGGCCTCCCCGTACAGCCGCCATCCGTCCGCCACGGGCCGCGCCTGGACGCCCCCGGCCCGCCCGCCGCCGGCCCAGTCGGTGCCACCGGCCCCGGTGAGCGCGAGGGCGGTGCCGAGGCCGGTGCCGGGCACGGCGAGGGCGGCGGTGAGGCGACCGTCGGCGATCCGCGGCAACAGGTCGGCGCGTTGCGCGTCGGTGCCGAGGGCGAGCAGCAGCGGGGCGGCGAGGACGGCGGTGGCGAGGAACGGGGCCGGGGCGAGGACGCGCCCCAGCTCCTCCGCCGCGAGGACGACGTCCGTGCGCGTGCAGCCGGCGCCGCCGTAGACCTCGGGGAACGCGAGGCCGGGCAGGCCGAGTTGTTCGCTCAGGACGGTCCACAGGCCGGGGTCGTACCCCTCCGCCCTGTCGACGGCGGACCGCACGTCCTCCGGACCGCAGCGTTTGTGGAGCAGTTCACGCAGGGCGCGCCGGATCTCGTCCTGCTCGTCGGTGAAGCGGGCGTCCATGACCGGACCTCCTGACGATCTGACGGCCCGTCATGCTAGGGGCGCCGGATGCAGATGCACAGGGGCGGAGTCCACCTGATCTGATGTACCGTCAGATTCATGACTGGACCCCGCAAGGTCGCCGTGGTCGGTGTGGCCCTCTCCGACTGCGGCCGGGTCGACGAGGCGACCCCCTACGCCCTGCACGCCCAGGCGGCCCGCCGCGCGCTGGCCGACGCGGGCCTCGGCCGGGAGGTGGTGGACGGCTTCGCCTCGGCGGGCCTCGGCACGCTGGCCCCGGTGGAGGTGGCCGAGTACCTGGGCCTCAGCCCCACCTGGGCGGACTCCACCTCCGTCGGCGGCTCCACCTGGGAGGTCATGGCGGCCCACGCGGCGGACGCGATCGCCGCCGGCCACGCCAACGCGGTCCTGCTGGTCTACGGCTCGACGGCCCGCGCCGACATCCGGGCGGGGCGGCGCACCGGGAACCTGTCCTTCGGCGCCCGGGGCCCGCTCCAGTTCGAGGTCCCCTACGGCCACACCCTCGTCGCCAAGTACGCGATGGCCGCCCGCCGCCACATGATCGAACACGGCACGACCGTCGAGCAGTTGGCCGAGGTCGCGGTCCAGGCACGGGCCAACGCGGCCCTGAACCCGGACGCGATGTTCCGCACCCCGATCACGGTGGACGAGGTCCTGTCCGGCCCGATGATCGCCGACCCCTTCACCAAACTGCACTGCTGCATCCGCTCGGACGGCGGAGCGGCCGTGCTGCTGGCGGCCGAGGAGTACGTGCGGGACTGCCGGACCGCCCCGGTGTGGGTCCTCGGCACGGGCGAGTGCCTCTCCCACGCCACCATGTCGGAGTGGCCGGACTTCACGGTCTCCCCGGCGGCGACGAGCGGACGGCTGGCCTTCCGCCGGGCCGGCGTCACGCCCTTGGACATCGACTTCGCCGAGATCTACGACGCCTTCACCTATATGACTCTCGTCACCCTGGAGGACCTGGGCTTCTGCGCGAAGGGCGAGGGCGGGGCGTTCGTGGAGAAGGGACGGCTGCTGGTGCGGGGAGGCGAGCTGCCGGTGAACACGGACGGGGGCGGCCTGTCCGCTCAACACCCGGGAATGAGGGGGCTGTTCCTGCTCGTGGAGGCGGTACGGCAGCTGCGCGGGGAGGCCGGGCGGCGGCAGGTGCGACGGGCGGACGGGGGGCTGCCGGAGCTGGGCGTGGCCTCGGGAACGGGCGGCTGGTTCTGCTCCTCGGGGACGGTGGTGCTGGGGCGGCGGCAGCCGTGAGGGCGGTTCCCCGCCGGGCGGCGGAAATTTTTTCCCGGACGACGGCAACCTCTTCCGCCCCGGCGGCCACTGTCGTACCGGAAGCTTCGATGTTCGAAGGACATGCACCGCCCCATCGCGTAAGGATCCGCCCGTGGCCTCCTCCTCACATCGCCGCCGCCCGCGGCCGAAGCCGGACCGGGACTTCGCCTGGCGCCCGGTCCGCGGCCCGCTGCTCGCGGTGGCCGCCGTCGCCGCCACAGCCCTGGTCGTGACCCTGGTCGTGGCCTTCCGCCCCGGCGCCGCGGCCGACACCGCCGCACAGGACCGCGCGGTGTCCGGGGCCGCGTCGCACGCCGTGACCGGCGGGACGGCGACGCCGAAGACCCCGTCGCCGACACCGTCCGCGACAGCCGACCCCACCCCCACGGCGGGCAGGCGGACCACCCCGTCGGCGTCCGCGTCGGCGACCCCGACCGCCACCCGGGCCGAGCGCGCGGCGAGCCGTACGTCCGGCGCCTCCTCGGCCACCACCACGGCCCCCGCGGCCGGCCGGATCCGCCCCGGCGCCACCTACCAGGGGGTCGCCACCTCCTACGACATCGGCGACGGCAACGGCGCCTGCTCCTTCGGCCCGACCTCCGACGTGATGACCGCGGCGATGAACACCGCGGACTACGAGACGGCGAAGGCCTGCGGTGCGTACGTCTCCGTGCGCGCGGCGAGCGGGACGGCCATCACCGTACGCATCACCAACGAGTGCCCGGCCCCCTGCGCGGTCGGCCAGCTCGACCTCAGCCACCAGGCGTTCGCGAAGCTGGCGCCGCTGTCGACGGGCCGCCTCGCGATCACCTGGAGCCTGCTGAGCCCGGCCACCTCCGACACGATCTCCATCCGCTACAAGACCGGCTCCAGCCAGTACTGGTGCGGCATCCAGGCGATCGGCCACCGCAACCCGGTGGCCCGTCTGGAGGTCCGCACCGGCGGCGGCTGGCTGGCGCTGACCCGCACCGGCTACAACTATTTCCTCTCCGAGCACGGCACCGGCTGCGGCAGCGGGATCCGCCTCACCGACATCTACGGCGAACAACTCACCGTACCGGCCCTCCCGATCCGCCCGGACGTGGTGCAGCGAACGTCAGTCCAGTTCACCCGGCACTGACGGAACGCGCCCCGAAGAAAAGCGCCCCGAAGGGGCGCGGGGAACCGCGCGACCAGCCACGACGCCGCCGCGGACGACGGACGGCAGAAGGCACCCCACGGCGCCCCCAGCGAAGCGGTCACCGCACGGGCACGATCCGGTGGCCCCGGCGCGGCTCGGGGCCGTCGAGCAGGACGACGCCGATGTGCTGACGGCCGCGCACCCACGCCAGGGGTGTCAGGACCAACCCGGCGAGGGCGACGATCACGCCGACCGGGAAGAGGACCGGCAGGGGCTGCCCCGCGGGCAGGGCCCTGCCGCCCTCGTGGACGGCGTAGCCGAGGGCGACGACGGCCACGAGGAGCGAGGCGACCGCCACGGCCGCCCAGACGTTGCGCACCCGCCGGGTGCGCGCGTGGTCGGCGACCTCGGCGAGGACGGCCGCCGTGCAGACGGGACACTCCAGCTCGACCCGGTCCCGGCCCTCGGCCGGCCGCACCAGCCGGAAGTCGCGGGCGGCCCAGGTGACGGCCCGTGTCCTGCGCCGTCCCGCCTCGCCGCTTACGTGGCGTACCGCCACTTTCACGGTCTTCGGTCCCCTCATGCCGGACAGTCTGCGGCCGGGGCACAGGCGTTCGCAGGGGTTTGCACTGTTGTGCCCCCCGGGCCTGGCCGTGCGGACCACCGGGACCGCACGAGACAGCTGATGACACGGCTGATGACACGGCCGCGGGCGGCACGGAGTGATACTCGGCACATGGCAGCAACGGATCTCCACGCGCTCCTGAGGTCGCTCCGCATCTGGCCCCCCGAGGCCACGGAGCTACGGCCCTTCGACCCCGGGTCGGCGCCCGACGCCCCGCTCCCCCTGTTCACCGCGTGGTTCGCCGACGCGGTGGCGGCCGGGCAGCCGGAGCCGCACACCGTGTCGCTGGCGACGTCGGACGACGAGGGCCGGGCGGACGTACGGATCGTGATGCTGCACGGTGCCGACGCGCACGGCTGGTCCTTCGCCTCCCACCTGACCAGCCGCAAGGGACACCAGCTGAGCGCCCGCCCGTACGCCGCCCTGGTCTTCTACTGGCCGGTGCTGGGCCGCCAGGTCCGGCTCCGCGGCCCCGTCACCGCGGCCCCCTCGGCCGAGAGCCAGGCGGACCTGCACGCCCGCTCGACCGGCGCCCTGGCCGCCGCGCTCACCGGCCGTCAGAGCGCCCCGCTGTCCTCGCTGGACGAGTTGCGGAAGGAGTCGGAAGCGGCCTGGCAACGCGCCCGCACCGACCCCGCCGCCCCCTCCCCGACCTGGACCCTCTACCACCTGCGCCCCGAGGAGGCGGAGTTCTTCCAGGGCGACCCGGACCGCCGGCACGTCCGGCTCCGCTACGAAGCGGACGGCGACGGCGGCTGGCACAGGCACCTCCTGTGGCCGTGACCGGGCTTCCGCACGGCGCCGTACCCGCGAAGTCGTACACCGCCCAGTCGGCCACCGGCCAGTCGGACACCGGCCGGTAGCCGATGCGCCGGCAGAGGGTGACGGCGGTTCCGGGAGTCATGGTCGATGGTCCCTTCGCCCGGCCTGCTTCGCACGTGCATCAGCCCCGCGCCAGGGCCGGAGCGAGGTCCGGGCTCGGGTCGGTGGCCAGGCGGGCGTGCAGGTGTATGTCGCGGAAGGCGTCCAGCCGGCCGGCCTCGGACATCGCCCCGCGCAGCGTCCCCTCGTAGGCGAACCCGCATGTCCCGGCTATGCGGCAGGACGCGTCGTGGCCGAGGGCATGCCCGAGCTCAAGCCGGTGCAGCCCCCGTGCGCGGACTGCTCGTCGGTGAGATCCATGGGGTCATTCACACGCGGGCGCCGGGCGGGTCCCCAGCGGGTTTCCCGCAGGGCAACCGGCCTGGCTCAGTGCACCGGCACCGGGCGGAACACCGGTGCGCCCTCGCGGAAGGCGAGTTCCAGGGGCAGGCCGGCGCGCAGCGACCGCGGGTCGGTGGTGAGCAGTTCCGTCATCATGCGGGGGCCCTCGGCGAGGTCGACGACGGCGGCCACGTACGGGACGCGGTCGCCGAAGGGCGCGAGGTCGTTGCGGTGGACGACGGACCAGGTGTAGAGGGTGGCGTGGCCGGTCGCCCGCTCCCAGGTGACGTCCTCGCTCCAGCAGTGCGGGCAGAACTCCCGGGGGTAGTGGTGGGCCCGGCCGCAGGAGCCGCAGCGGCGCAGCAGAAGCCGGCCCTCGGCCGCGGCCTCCCAGTAAGGGCGGGTGAAGGCGTCCGGTTCGGGGCGGTCGTGTCGCGGGGAGCCGCCACGCGTGTCGTCGGAACTCGTCGCGTCCATGAATATGACGGTACGTCAGATCCGAAGCGCGGCCCAGTCCCCGATGGGCAGAACCCGCGCGTTCCCGGTGCCCCTGCGGGTCTCCCGTATGCCCCCGGGGAATTGTTGACGATTTCGCCGGACCGGGACCAGGGCCACGGCGCCAACACCGGCCCAGGCGATTTCACCGCCCGCGCGGAAGTAAGAAATTCTCACCGCCGAGAGGGCACTCCCGAAGCCGCGACAGCCTCCCCTTTTGCAGGCGCGCCCGCACCGGATTCGGGCCCTTTTCCGGCAGACGAGGTGGGCTACGTCACAAGTCCCACCCACTTCTCCTACGGGTGTGATCAATCCGCAACCAATTCCGGTCTTGACCGAGACCCATCAACGTAGAGCGTGATTACGCTCGCGCTCATGGCCGTGTTCTCCCCCACCGTCTCGCCCGTCTACGTCATCGGCGCCGGCCCCGGAGGGCTCGCCGCCGCGTACGCGCTGCGGGCCCGGGGCATCCGCGCCGTGATCCTGGAGAAGTCGGACGACGTCGGCGCGTCCTGGCGCCGTCACTACGACCGTCTCCACCTGCACACCACCCGGCGCCTGTCCGCGCTCCCCGGGCTGCCCATGCCGCGCCGCTTCGGCCGCTGGGTCTCCCGCGACGACGTGGTGCGCTATCTGGAGAAGTACGCCGAGCACCACGAGCTGGAGATCGTCACCGGCGTCGAGGTTTCCCGCGTGGAACGCGCGCCGGACGGCGAGGGCTGGCTGCTGCACGCCTCCGGCGGGCGGGAGCTGACCGGCTCGGCGGTGGTGGTCGCCACCGGCTTCAACCACACCCCGCGCATCCCCGACTGGCCGGGCCGGGACGGCTTCCGCGGCGAGTTCCTGCACGCCGGCGCGTACCGCAACGCCGAGCCGTTCGCCGGGCGGGACGTCCTCGTGGTCGGCGTCGGCAACACCGGCGCCGAGATCGCCGTCGACCTGACCGAGGGCGGCGCCTCCCGGGTGCGGCTGGCCGTCCGCACGGTCCCGCACATCGTGCGCCGCTCCACCGCCGGGTGGGCCGCCCAGTACAACTCCATCCTGGTACGGCGGCTCCCGACCGCCCTCGTCGACCGGCTGGCCCGCACCATGGCCAAGGTCAGCGTCCCGGACCTCACCGCGCACGGCCTGCCCCGCCCCGACAGCGGCCTCTACAGCAGGGTGAAGCAGGGCGCCATCCCGGTCCTGGACGTCGGCCTCATCGAGGCGGTGCGCCGGGGGAAGGTCGAGATCGTGGCCGCCGTCGACGGCTTCGAGGACCGCGAGGTCGTCCTCGCCGACGGCACCCGCGTCTCCCCCGACGCGGTGATCGCCGCGACCGGATACGTCCGCGCCCTGGAGGACCTGGTCGGCCACCTCGACGTCCTCGACGACCGAGGCCGCCCGGTCTCCCACGGCCCCCGCGCCCCGAAGAACGCGCCCGGCCTCTACTTCACCGGTTACACCAACCCCATCAGCGGCAACATCCGGGAGATGGCCATCGACGCGGAGAAGATCGCGAAGGCGGTCGCCAGGACAGCCGCGAAACGAACCGCCGAACGGCAACCGACGGCGTAGGCGCACGGCCACCGCCGCCGAACGGCAACCGACGGCGTAGGCGCACGGCCACCGCCGCCGAACGGCAACCGACGGCGTAGGCGCACGGCCACCGCCGCCGCACCGCACAGCCACACACGGCGTACGCCGCACGACACCGACGGCGTAGGCCGCACGACCACGGCGCCGAGCACCGCACAGCCGCACACGACGCAAGCCGCACGACGGCCGACAGCCGACAGCCGAACGGCCACAGACCACGCATGCCGCACGACCACCGACGTCGAGCACCCCACAGCCGCACATGGCGCACGCCGCACGACAGCCGACGGCCGAATGGCCACACACGGCGCAAGCCGCACGACAGCCGACGGCCGAACGGCCACACACGGCGCACGCCGCACGACCGCGCCGCACGCGCAGCCACAGACGGGGTGCGCCGCACGACCGCGCCGCACGCGCAGCCACACACGGCGCACGCCGCACGACCGCGCCGCACGCGCAGCCACAGACGGTGTGCGCCGAGCCGTCGCGGGCGGTGCAGATAGCCTCAACCCTCCTCCGCAGCAACCCCGTTGCCCATGTGACGCAGGCGACGGGAGCTGTTTGTTACCGGCGGTAGCATCGCGCCCGCGTGCGGGACCAGAATGTGAGCCCTGCTCAACTTTCCGGCTCCACCCCTCGCGCTCAGCACGGAGGACGCACGTGGCTCGTGAAAGACAGCTCTCCCCCCGGACCTCCCCGCGGCTCTCCCGCCGTTCCCTTCTCGGCGGTGCCGCCGCCGGGGCCGCCGGCCTCTCCGCGGTCTCCGTGGCCGCCGCCGGCCCCGCCTCGGCGGCCGCCTCCCGGACCGTGGACGTCGCGATCGTGGGCGGCGGCATCGCCGGCCTCACCGCGGCCCGCGACCTGGTGGCGGGCGGCAAGACCGTGGCGGTCCTGGAGGCCCGGAACCGGGTCGGCGGCCGGGTGGTGAACCTGCAGCTGGCCAACGGGGGTGTCACCGAGGGCGGCGGCGAGTTCATCGGCCCCACCCAGAACCGCATCAAGGCCCTCGCCGACTCCCTCGGCGTGGCCACCTTCACCACGTACAACACGGGCAAGAACCTGCTCTACAAGGACGGCAAGCGCACCCCGTACGACACCAGCGGCCTGCTCGGCTCGGTCCCGCCGGTGGACGCGGCCGGCCTGGCCAACGCGGCGATCGTGCAGTCCGAGCTGGACAGCATGGCCGCCCAGGTCCCGGTGGACGCGCCCTGGACCGCAGCCAAGGCCGCCGAGTGGGACAAGCAGACCTTCGAGAGCTGGCTGAACGCCCACGCGATCGTGCCCTCCGCCAAGTTCCTGCTGGACCTGGCCTGTACGTCGATCTTCTCCGCCCAGCCCCGCGAACTCTCCCTGCTCTACGTCCTGTTCTACATCGCCGCGGCCGGCGACGAGTCGCACGCCGGCACCCTGGAACGCCTCACCGACACGGCCGGCGGCGCCCAGGAGTCCCGCTTCGTCGGCGGCTCCCAGCAGGTCCCGATCAAGCTCGCCGCGACCCTCGGCGACCGGGTGGTGCTGAGCGCGCCGGTCCGGTCGATCGCCAGGTCCGGGAGCGCGTACGTCGTCACGGCCGACGGCATCACCGTGAACGCCACCCGGGTCGTCGTCGCCCTGCCGCCGCCGCTGGCCGCCCGCATCACGTACGACCCCCTTCTCCCCGCCGCCCGCGACCAGCTCACCCAGCGGATGCCGATGGGCTCGATCGGGAAGGCGATCGCCGTCTACGACACCCCGTTCTGGCGGGCCGACGGCCTCAACGGCCAGGCCGTCAGCGACTCCGGCGTGGTCCGCTCCACCTTCGACAACTCCCCGCCGGACGGCTCCTACGGCGCCCTGATGGGCTTCATCGAGGCCGACGAGATGCGCGCGTACGACGCGGCGAGCGAGGCCGACGTCAGGACCGCCGTGCTGGCCGACTACGCCAACTACTTCGGGGACAAGGCCGCATCCCCCACTTCCTTCGTGCTCCAGCGCTGGGACAATGAGGGCTTCTCGCGGGGCGGCCCGGTGGCCTACGCGCCGCCCGGCGTGCTGACCGAGTACGGGGCCGCGCTGCGCGAGCCGGCGGGCGGGATCCACTGGGCCGGGACCGAGACGTCGACGTTCTGGACCGGGTACATGGACGGGGCGGTACGGTCGGGCGAGCGGGCGGCGCGGGAGGTACTGGCCGCCCTCGGCTGAGCGGAGACCGCTTCGGCCCTCAACTTTGCGTGCAGACCGGTTCCTGACGCAGTGTCAGTTCAGTAATCTGACACTGCGTCAGTTTATTGGGCTGTCACACAGGAGCGGGCGGAACGATGCTTGGATCAACCCACGGCACCCTCACCACCGACTCCCGCCGGGCCCGGGTCATCGCCTGCGGTGAGCAGCGTCCCGGGCCCGCCGTCCACGGCCGTGCGGCCGACTCGGGCGACGCGGACGTGCTGGACGTCAGCGGACGGCCGCTGTACGCGGACGTACCGGATCTGGACAGGTTCTTCCGCCCCGAGTCCGTCGCCGTGGTCGGCGCCTCGGACGCCGAGGGGCGGCCCAACACCGGCATCACCCGGCAGCTGCTCGACTGGGCCGGGCGGGTCGGGGCCCGGGTGCACCCGGTGCATCCCACCCGGCCGTCGGTCTTCGGCATCCCCTGCGTGCCCTCCGTCGCCGACCTGCCCGAGCAGGTCGATCTCGCCGTGCTGCTGGTCGCCGACCCGCTGCCGGTGATCGAGGAACTGTCCGAGGCGAAGGTGAGGTTCGCGGTCGCCTTCGCCTCCGGGTTCGCGGAGACCGGCGAGGAGGGCGCGGCCGCCCAGACCCGCCTCGCGGCGGCCGTACGGCGCTCCGGGCTCCGGTTGCTCGGCCCGAACACCAACCTCAACGCCTTCGAGCGCTTCCGCGACGACCTGGACGGCCCGGCGATCGCGCTGATCACCCAGTCCGGCCACCAGGGCCGCCCGGTCTTCGCCGCCCAGGAGCTGGGCATCCGCCTCTCTCACTGGGCGCCGACCGGCAACGAGGCCGACCTGGAGACGGCCGACTTCATCTCCTACTTCGCCGAGCGCCCCGAGGTCGGCGCCATCGCCGCCTACGTCGAGGGCCTCAAGGACGGCCGCGCCTTCCTGCTCGCCGCCGACCGGGCAGCCCGCCGCCGGGTGCCGGTGGTCGCCGTGAAGGTCGGCCGTACCGAGGCCGGCGCCCGCACCGCCGCCTCCCACACCGGCAAGCTGACCGGCGCGGACGACGTGGTCGACGCGGCGTTGCGCCAGTACGGGGTGATCCGCGTCGACGGCCTCGACGAACTCCAGGACACCGCCGCCCTGCTGGCCCGCGCCCGGCCGCCGCGCGCCGACGGGGTGGTCGTCTACTCGATCTCGGGCGGCACCGGCGCGCACGTCGCCGACCTGGCCGCCGGGCTGGGCCTGAAGCTGCCGGTCCTGTCCGAGGCCCGGCAGGCCGAGCTGCACCAGTGGATACCGCGGTACCTGAGCGTGGCCAACCCGGTGGACAACGGCGGCCACCCGGTGGGCGACTGGCGCGGCCGGAAGATCATCGACGCGATCCTCGCCGACCCGGAGGTCGGTGTGCTCATCTGCCCGATCACCGGCCCCTTCCCGCCGCTCAGCGACAAGCTGGTCCAGGACCTGGTCGACGCGGCCGCGGCGAGCGACAAACTGGTCTGCGTGGTGTGGGGCTCCCCGGTCGGCACCGAGGCCGCCTACCGCGACGTCCTGCTCGGCTCCTCCCGGGTGGCCACCTTCCGCACGGTCGGCAACTGCCTCACCGCCGTCCGCGCCTACCTCGACCACCACCGCTTCGTGAGCGACTACCGCTCCCCCTTCGACGACGCCCCGCGCACCCCCTCCCCCTCCTACCGCAAGGCGCTCGCGCTGATGCGGCCGGGCCAGCAGCTGAGCGAGCACGCGGCGAAGCAGCTGCTGCGCGCGTACGGCATCCGGGTGCCGCGCGAGCAGCTGGTGACCAGCGCGGCGGCGGCCGTGCGCGCGGCCGGGCTGGTCGGCTACCCGGTGGTGATGAAGGCGTCCGGCGGGCAGATCGCCCACAAGACCGAGCTGGGCCTGGTGAAGATCGGCCTGACCTCGGCCAGCCAGGTCCGGGACGCGTACCGCGATCTGACCGACATCGCCCGCTACGAGGGGGTCGCGCTGGACGGCGTACTGGTCTGCCAGATGGTGGAGCGGGGCGTGGAGATGGTCGTCGGCGTCACCCACGACGACCTGTTCGGGCCGACGGTGACGGTGGGGCTCGGCGGGGTCCTGGTGGAGGTGCTGCACGACGCCGCCGTGCGGGTGCCGCCGTTCGGCGAGGACCAGGCCCGGGACATGCTCGCGGAGCTGCGCGGGCGGGCCCTGCTGGACGGGGTGCGGGGCCGGCCGCCGGCCGACCTGGACGCGCTCGTCGAGGTGATCCTGCGGGTCCAGCGGATGGCCCTGGAACTGGGCGACCAGCTCGCCGAGCTGGACATCAACCCGCTGATGGTGCTGGAGCAGGGCCAGGGCGCGGTGGCGCTGGACGCGCTGGCGGTGTGCCGCTGATGGACACCGTCCGGTACGTGACCGCGGAGCGGGTCGCCCACCTCACCCTCGACCGCCCCGAGGCCCTCAACGCCCTCACCCCCGGCCAGCGCGACCAGGTCATCGATCTCCTCGCCACGGCCTCCGCCGACCCCGGCATCGGCGCGGTGATCCTGACCGGCACCGGCCGCGGCTTCTGCGCGGGCGCGGACCTGCGCGGTGGCGGTGGTGGCGCCGGCGGCGGGTCTGGCGACGTGGGGGGAGAGGGGGCCGGCAATGGCGGCGCCGGCGGTGGCGGCGAGCGTGTGCCCGGTGACGTGGCCCGCACCATCCGGCTCGGCGCGCAGCGCCTGATCGCCGCGGTCCTCGACTGCGAGAAGCCGGTGATCGCGGCCGTCAACGGCACCGCCGCCGGCCTCGGCGTCCACCTCGCGCTCGCCTGCGACCTGGTCCTGGCCGCCGAATCGGCCCGCTTCATCGAGGTGTTCGCGCGCCGCGGCCTGGTCCCCGACGGCGGCGGCGCCTACCTCCTCCCCCGCCTGATCGGCCCGCACCGCGCCAAGGAGCTGATGTTCTTCGGCGACGCGCTCTCCGCGCCGGAGGCCGAACGCCTCGGCCTGGTCAACCGGGTCGTGCCGGACGAGGAGCTGGCAAAGACGGCACGGGACTGGGCGGTCCGCCTGGCCACCGGCCCGACCCGCGCCCTCGCCCTGACCAAGCAGCTGGTCAACGCGTCCCTGGACACCGACCGGGCGACCGCCTTCGCCGCCGAGGCCGCCGCCCAGGAGATCAACATGACGACCCGGGACGCGCAGGACGGCGTACGGGCCTTCGTGGAGCGCAGGAGCCCCGATTTCCAGGGCCGCTGACATCGATCCCGGGTCCCTGCCCCTTCCCATCTGACGCCCCGTCACCTTCAATGGAGAGGTGATGGGACACGCAGGGGCGGCCGCGGCCGCCGTCCGTTATCTGAGGTCGGTGCCCGCGGCGGGCCCCGTGGAGGCGCTGCCGCGCCCTGAGTTGCGGTGCGTGCGGGCGGACGAGCGGGCGCCGGTCGACCAGACGGAGTTCCGGCGCGTGCTCGGGAACTTCGCGACCGGGGTGACCGTGATCACCGCACCGGCCGCCGAGGGCGAGTCCTCCCCCGCCGGTTTCGCCTGCCAGTCCTTCTCCTCCCTCTCCCTCGACCCGCCGCTGGTCTGCTTCATGGTCGGCCGCACGTCGGCCACCTGGCCGCGCATCGCCCGCGCCGGCGTCTTCTGCGTCAACGTCCTCGGCGCCGGCCAGGGCGAGCTGTGCCGCGCCTTCGCGGTGAGCGGCACGGACAAGTTCGCGGGCGTGCCGTACGACGCGGCCCCGGCCTCCGGCTCCCCCCGGCTGACCGGCGCCGCCGCCTGGATCGACTGCACGATCCACGCGGTCCACACGGGCGGCGACCACCTGATCGTGGTCGGCCGGGTGACCGCGCTGGGGACGGGCGAGGCCCCGGAAGAACCGCTGCTGTTCCACCGGGGCCGGTTCCGCTGAGCCTCCTCCCGCGTGCGAGCGGCTACCCCGCCTGCCATTCCCGGGCGCTGGCCGCGTAGACCGGGCGGCGGGCCCGGTTGAGGTTGCCGAGCGGCCGGAACTCCGCCGGGGCGTGCCAGGGGCTGAAGGCGAGGGCGTCGACGCGGTCGCGGGTGGCCCGGCCCGCCGCGCCGAGCAGGTCCTGCGCCGGGATGGTCAGCGTGGCCACGCCGAGCCAGGGCGAGTCCTCCTCCCGCCACTCCACCGCGCCGTCCTCGATCGGGGTGAGCCGCTCGTCCACGAACTTCTGGACGTGCAGGGCGAACCGGACCGGGGCGCCGCTCAGCCCGGCTGCGAAGCGGGTCCGCAGGCCGTCGGCCGGATCCGCCTGCGGCGCGGCGGCCGGGGCCGGACCGCCGAGGGGGCTGAGCCGGAACCGTACCGGACCCGCGTCGCCCCACAGGACGGCCCCGCGGCTCCAGTACGACTCCTGTTCCAGGCCGGCCGACGGGCGGTTGGCCTTCCTCAGGTTGCCGAGGATGCGCGCGGTCTCCGACGGGCCGAACCTCAGCAGCATGCGGGGCAGCACCAGCGGCCGGGGTCCGGCGCCGATCCTGGCGATCTCGACGAACTGGGTGGCGTCGCGGGCGTGGGAGACCGGGTAGCTGGTCATGAGCAGGTCGTGCTCCCCGCCGTCGGGCAGCCCGATCTTCAGGGCCGCGCCACGGAGATCCGGGCTGCTGTCGGCGCGGACGGCGCCGCTCGCGTTGGACAGCCGGACGGTGACCGGGAACCGGGCGCCGGGGGTGAAGTCCCCGGCGCACAGCGCGGCGGGCAGGTCGTCCCGGAAGACGAGTTCGGCGTTGTCCACACCGACGACGATCTTGGCGTGGAAGGTGCGGTGGGAGACCGGCGAACCGGATCTGCGCCGGTTCGCCCGCTGCACGCCCACGATGACGTCGGCGAGGTCCCGGAAGTGCCGCTCCTCGGCCTCGGGTGAGCCGCCGTGGTAGATCTCGCGCCAGTCGGGCCGGGGGTCGGGCGGGGAGCCCTGGTTCTCTGTCACCACGCGTTGTCCTCTGCTGCGAAGGGGCCGGTCATATCGGTGTTCCTGTCGTATCGGCCGGTCGGGCGAGCCGGGCGTCGTGCGTGGTACCGGGCCGCCCCGTGCTCCTACCCGAGCGGCGTCATCCACAGGCCGTGGATCAGGACGATCGGGTCCGGGGCCGTCGGCATACCCGCATCTCCTCCATCGCGGTCAGGGTGCCGGCAGGGCGGGAATCTTGCCGGACCCTGCCGCCGCTCAGCGTGGCACCTGCCTCGTTGTGCACGGGGACAAGAAGCCCGGCCGCCGTTGGGCACCATGACGGCGCCTGGACCCCAGGAGAGCTCCCGGAAGGACGCGGGGCCGGGCGGTGCGGGCAGGCAGCCCGGTCACGCGGGGCGAGGCGTGGTGCGCGTCCCCGTCGTCTCCGCCCGGACGACCGCCAGCCGGGCCAGCTCCCGGTGGGCGTGCCGGTCGAGATCGAGGCCGGACAGCTTCTCGATCCGGTTGATCCGGTAGAGCAGGGTGTTGCGGTGGGCCGGGAGGGCCGCCGCGGCCGCCGTCCGGTTGAAACCGTGCGCGACCAGGCACATCAGTGTCTGCGACAGCGTTCCGGAGGGGTCCTCGGCATCGAGCCGGCCCAGTACGCGCCGCATGACGCCGTCGGCGAGCCGGGGGGAGTTCGCGAGCATGACCTCCGTCAGGAAGTCGTCGAGGCGGATCCGCCCCCGGCGCCCCGCCCTGCTCCCCAGGGTGACCAGGTCGTGCAGGGTGCCGACCGTTTCCGCCAGTGCCGCCCGGCCGGTGGCCGACTCGGCGGCGAGGACCAGCGCGCTGTCGGCGAGGAAGTCCGTCCAGTCGAACCCCGGCCGGGTCAGGCCGGCCACCCGGTGCCCCTCCGCGCAGGCCAGCGCCCCCGCGGTCCGCAGCCGCGCCGCGAGGCCCGCGTGGGCGGCGGCCGAACCGCCGTCGAGCGTCGTCACGAAAGGACAGTACGGGCCGGCGAGATCGAAGCCCAGCCGTTCCGCGCGGTCCAGGTCCTCGACGGTCGTCGCCGACCCGGCGCAGATCCGGGCGAACAGCGCCGACGCACGGGAGTTGCCGTCGGCGGACGGCAGCTCCCGCTGGTCGGCGAACGCCCGCCGCACGGTGGTCAGGGCGATGTCCAGGAACGCCCACGCCACGTCCAGCTGGGGCATCAGCCACACCCGGTCCTCGGCCGGGCTGAGCTCCAGCAGCGCGCTGCACACCGCGCGGGCCGCCCCGGAGCAGGCGCGGAACGCGTCCTCGGCGAGGAGGCCGTGCCTGGCCGCCGCGCGGGCCGCCTCGTAGAGTTCGGACAGCGTGTCCCCGGCAGGTTCCTGCCCGGTCAGCAGCCAGTTCCTGATCAGTTCGACGCTGCGGCTGATCAGGTCCTCGCGGGACCCGGCCGGGCGGCCGGGCCCGGGTATCCGGCCGGCCGGCACTTCCCCCAGGCCGCGGGCGAGCTGCTGCGCCATCAGGTCGGGGTCCAGACCTCGGAGTACACCGCGCAGCCGGCCGGCCGCCGCGGAGCAGGCGTCGGCGCGGGGCGTGGCGTACATGCGCGTCACCTTCCGGAGGGCTCGATGCGGTCCGGTGTGCCCCGGCTCGCGTGATGGCCTGTGCGGCCGGGCTCTGGGTGCACCGTCGGCACCGGTGGTCAGCGGCCCTGCTCCCGCCGAGGGTGCGCGTCCGGCGGCGGGAGCAGGAGGCGCCACGCGTTCAGCACCCCCTGACGAACGCCACGGCGGAGGCCGGCAGCAGCAGACGGAGGCCTCCTCCGTGGCCGAAGGCCGGCAGGACCCCGGCCGCCACGAACAGCAGCATGACGACCACGTCGGTGTCCCGGCGGTCGAAGACGTCGGTCAGCCGCCCGTCGTCGACGGCCGACTCGCGCTTGTTCCGCCCGATGGCCGGCAGGCTCAGGCAGGCGCCGATCCCCAGGGCGACGAGCTCGGCGCCCGGCACCCGGCCGGGCCGGCCGGGTGCGAGCAGGACGGTGGCCATCAGGCCCGACCGGCCTCCCGCGCGGATCGAGCTCGGACACAACCCCCCCTCCAGTACTGACGTTCTGCCGTCATTCAACGCCCTGCCGCCTTGTGCCCGGGCACGAATACCCGCCCGGATTTTGGAAGACCGCCCACCGGGCACGCCCATAGCTTCGCCGCATGCACAAGAGCCCCCTGGCCCGCCTGGGCCGTTCCTGGACATGGCACCTGCTCTTCGGGCTGGTCTCGATCGGCTCCGGCGTCATCGCCGTGGCCTGGCCCGGCCCGACACTGGTGGTGCTCGCGGTCGTCGTCGGCGTACAGCTCGTCGCCACCGGGGTGTTCCGCCTGGTGGGATCGGTGGGCCTGGGCGCAGGGGACACCGCCCGCGCCCTGACGGGAGTTCTCGGCGTGGTCAGTCTGCTGCTCGGGCTGTACAGCCTGCGGCACGTGCTGATCACGGTGCTCGCGCTTGGGCTGCTGCTCGGCGTCTACTGGGTGGTCGACGGTTTCACGGCCGTGTTCGTGGCGCTTGACCGTCCTGGTCTGCCCGGACGCGGCTGGAACGTCTTCATCGGCCTGCTCGGTGTCCTCGCCGGCCTGACGCTGCTGGCCTGGCCACAGCTGTCGCTGCTGACGCTGGCGTTCCTGGCCGGCCTCTGGATGATCATGCTCGGCGCCATGCAGCTGGGCCTGGCCCGCCGACTGCGGGACACCGTACGGCCGGCCTAGTGCCCCGAGCCGGAGGGTCGCAGGTCCGGGCCGAGGGTCTCCCAGGTGGCCGCGAGCAGTACGAGGGTGCGGTCCCGCTGCTCCCGGAGAGACAGGCCGGTCAGCTTCTCGATCCGGCCCACCCGGTACAGCAGGGTGTTGCGGTGCACCGGCAGCGCGGCCGCGGCCGCCGTGCTGTCGAAACCGTGGGCGGCGAGGCAGCGCAGGGTGGCCGCCAGGTCCACGGCGTCGGCACGCTCCAGCGGCCCGAAGACCCGCCGGACCATCCGGTCGGCGGTGTCCGGGGCGTCGGCGAGCAGGAGTTCGGGCAGGTAGTCGTCGGACCGCACCCGGCCCCGGCGCCCGGACCGGGCCCCGACGGCGATCAGCGCACGCAGCCCGTCGGCCGCTGCCCCGAGCCGGTCGCGGGCCGGCGGCTCGTCCTCTGCCAGCAGCAGCCGCGGGTCTTCGAGGAACGCCGCCCAGCCGAATCCCGCCGGGGTCAGCCCGGTGACCCGCAGCCCCTCGGTGAAGGCCAGCGCCCCCGCCGCACGCAGCCGGAACGCGAGATCGGCGTGCGCGGCGACCGAGGCCCCGGCGAGCTGCGCGGTGAACGGCCGGTACGGCTCCACCAGGTCGAATCCGAGCCGGGCGGCCCGGTCCCGGTCCTCGATCGTGACGGGCAGCCGGGCGCACAGCCGGTCGAACAGGGTACGGGCGCGCCGGTCACCGGCCGTGGACGGCGCGTCCTCCTGGTCCGCGTAGGCCCGCGCGAACACCTCCACGACCAGGTCGAGGTAGTCCTCCAGGCAGCTCCAGACGGTCTCCGACCGAGCGAGCAGCACCGCCCGGTCGGCGTCCGACGCCAGTTCCAGCAGGGCCTCCCAGAGCATGCGCGCACCGCGGCGGTAGACCAGGATGCTGCCCTCGATCGGCTGCCCGGACATCGCTCGGGCGCGCAGGAACTCGTGGAGCTCGGACCGGAGGTAGTCGTCCGGAGGCAGGCCGTCGACCAGCCAGCGCAGGACGAGGTCGACGTTCCAGCGCACCACCGCGGCCCGGTCGACCGGCCACTGGAAGTCGGTGTAGGCGGGGAGCCGGGCGAAACCCGCCACCATCCTGCGCACCACGACGCCCACGTCGAAACGCTGCAGAACACCCCGCAGGTCTCCGTCGGCGTTGCCCGCGCCGGCCGGCCGATGCACGTTCACGCGGCGATCCTTCCACAACGGCGCCCGGCACCCGACCCGCCGCCAAAGCGCGGGACCGGACCGGGGCCGATCGGGGTCGGCGCACTCCGCTGCGGTGCGCAACGCGGCCCCGAAGGGGCGCCGGCGCCCCCGGCCGAGGGCCGGGGGAAGAACTGCGCGACCCGCCACGACACCACCGCCGTCGGCAGACGGCCCACGCGGCACTCCCGGCGGAGCGTCTACGCCGCCACGGCACCGAGTCCCGCCGCCGGGGCCACCGGCCGTCGCCGGATCAGCAGGGCCATCAGGGCCGCCGCCGCGCACAGGGTGCCGGAGGCGTACCAGACCATGTCGTAGCTGCCGAAGGCGTCGCGGGCGACGCCGCCCAGCCAGGCGACAAGGGCCGCGCCGACCTGGTGGGAGGCGAGGACCCAGCCGAAGACGATGGCGCTGTCGTCGCCGTACCGCTCCCGGCACAGGGCCAGCGTGGGCGGGACGGTGGCGACCCAGTCGAGGCCGTAGAAGATGATGAAGAAGATCATCGAGGGGCGGACCGACGGGCCGAGGAGCATCGGCAGGAACAGCAGCGAGATCCCGCGCAGCGCGTAGTAGACGGCGAGCAGGCGGCGCGGTTCGAAGCGGTCGGTGAACCAGCCGGAGGCGATGGTGCCGACGACGTCGAAGACGCCGATGACCGCGAGCAGCGAGGCCGCCGCCGTCACGGGCAGACCGTGGTCGTGGGCCGCGGGCACGAAGTGGGTCTGCACCAGGCCGTTGGTGGACGCCCCGCAGATCGCGAAGGTGCCGGCGAGCAGCCAGAAGGGGCCGGTGCGGACGGCGGAGAACAGCACGCCGAGGGTCCTGCGCGCCGCCCCGGTCACCGGCGCCGGCTTCGGCACGAACTCGGCGGCGCCGTACGGCGTGAGGCCCACGTCGGCCGGGTGGTCGCGCAGCAGCAGCCAGACGAAGGGGACGACCGCGAGGGCGGCGAGGGCGACGGTGACGGCGGCCGGACGCCAGTCGTACGTCTCGACCATCCAGGACAGCAGCGGCAGGAAGATCAGCTGGCCCGAGGCGGAGGCGGCGGTCAGGATGCCGCTGACCAGGCCGCGCCGGGTGGTGAACCAGCGGTTGGTGACGGTGGCCGCGAAGGCGAGGGCCATCGAACCGGAGCCGAGGCCGACCAGCAGGCCCCAGCAGAGCATCAGCTGCCAGGCCGCCGTCATCCAGACGGTCAGGCCCGAGCCGACCGCGATGACGGTCAGGGCGACGGCCACCACCCGCCGGATGCCGAAACGGTCCATCAGGGCGGCGGCGAAGGGCGCGGTGAGCCCGTACAGCGCGAGGTTGACGGAGACGGCCGCGCCGATCGTGCCGCGCGACCAGCCGAACTCCGTGTGCAGCGGGTCGATGAGGAGGCCGGGCAGGGAACGGAAGGCGGCCGCGCCGATGATCGTGACGAAGGTGACGGCGGCGACGAACCAGGCACGGTGGATCCGCGGTGGGCGGGTCGGCTTCGAGTCCTCGGCGAGGGCGGCTGCGGCTGCGCTTGTCTGGGTCACGCCACAAATATCCGGCCACCGGGCCCCGCCATCGAGTGGCCCGGAGGACAGCATTCGCTAGGATCGGGCCATGCGCAGCAGCGACCCCGGCTTCCGCCCGCACCGTGTCGTCGTCCTCGCCCTGGACGGCCTGCTCCCCTTCGAGCTGGGCATCCCGCACCGAATCTTCGGCCGCCCCAAGGACGCCCGGGGCCGCCATCTCTACGAGGTCGTGACCTGCTCGGTCCGTCCGCCGGGCCCGGTGGACACCGACGCCGACTTCGCGATCCACGTGCCGAACGGCCCGGAGACGCTGGCCACCGCCGACACGGTGATCATCCCGGCCTCCTACGAGCTGGGCCCGGTCTTCGAGGAGGGCGTCCTCACCCCCGAGCTGGCCGCCGCCCTCGCCCACATCCGCCCCGGCACCCGGCTCGCCTCCATCTGCACCGGCGTCTACGTCCTGGCCGCCGCGGGCTACCTGGACGGCCGCCCGGCCACCACGCACTGGGCCGAGGCGGACCACCTCCAGAAGCTGTTCCCGCAGCTGAAGGTGGACGCGAACGTCCTCTTCATCGACGACGGCGACATCCTCACCTCCGCCGGGGTGGCCGCCGGCATCGACCTGTGCCTGCACATGGTCCGCCGCGACCACGGCACGGCCGTCGCCAACGAGGTGGCCCGCCGTACGGTCGTCCCCCCGCACCGCGACGGCGGCCAGGCCCAGTACATCCACCGCCCGGTCCCCGACCCGCAGGTCGCCACCACCACCGCGGCCCGCGCCTGGGCCCTGGGCCGCCTCCACGAGCCGATCCAGCTGCGCGACATGGCCGAGCAGGAGGCCATGTCGGTACGGACCTTCACCCGCCGGTTCCGCGAGGAGACCGGCGTCAGCCCCGGCCAGTGGCTCACCCAGCAGCGCGTCGAACGCGCCCGCCACCTCCTGGAGTCCACCGGCCTCTCCGTCGACCAGGTGGCCCGCGACGCCGGCTTCGGCACCGCCCAGTCCATGCGCCAGCACCTGCAGGCAGCCCTCGGCGTCACCCCGACCGCCTACCGCCGCACCTTCCGCACCGGCACGAGCGACACCGACCGCCCCAGCGCCGTCGGCGCCCCGGGCTGACCTCCCGACCCGCCGCACCTCGCCCCGCCGGCCGACCGCGGTGAGCACCGGCGCGGGTTCTCCCCGGGCCGCGGACCACCCCGCGCGCTCACCGGAAGGTCAGCACCCCCCGCGCCACCCGCCCCGCCTCCGCGTCCGCGCGGGCCTTCTCGAAGTCCTCGATCGGATACGTCGCGGTCACCAGCTCGTCGAGCAGCAGGCTTCCCTGGCGGTACAGGTCGGCGTAGAGGGCGATGTCGTGCTGCGGGCGCGAGGAGCCGTACCGGCAGCCGAGGATGGACTTGTCGAGGAACATGGAGGCGACGACGAAGGACGCCTCGGCGGTGGCGGCGGGCACGCCGAGGAGGACGGCCTGGCCGTGCCGGTCGAGGAGGTCGACGGCCTGCCGGACCAGTTCGACCCGGCCGACGCACTCGAACGCGTGGTCCACCCCGGTCGGCAGCAGGTCCTTGACGGCCTCCGTCGAGGTTAGGAAGTCGGTCGCGCCGAACTGCCGGGCCACCCCCTCCTTGGCCGGGTTGGCGTCCACCGCCACGATCCGCAGCGCGCCCGCGATCCGCGCCCCCTGGATGACGTTCAGGCCGATCCCGCCGGTGCCGATGACCAGCACGGTGTCACCGCGGTCGACACGGGCCCGGTTGAGCACCGCACCCACCCCGGTCAGCACCCCGCACCCGATGAGGGCGGCCGAGGTCAGGGGGATGTCCTTCGGGATCCGTACCGCCTGCACGGCCTTGACGACCGTCCGTTCCGCGAAGGCCGAGTTGCACGCGAACTGGTACACGGTCTGCCCGCCGCGCGTGAACGGCTTCTGCGGCCGCCCTATGGCCTTACGGCACATGGTCGGCCGGCCCCGGTCGCAGTCGGCGCAGGCACCGCAGTTGGCGAGCGTGGACAGCGCCACATGGTCGCCCGGCGTCACATGGCTGACGCCCATACCGACCGCCTCCACCACACCCGCGCCCTCATGCCCGAGCACCACAGGAACGGGGAAGGGTATGGTCCCGTCCACCACCGACAGATCGCTGTGGCAGAGCCCGGCCGCCGACACCGCGACCAGCACCTCACCCGGCCCCGGCTCCCGCACCTCGAGATCGTCGACGACCTGTACCTGTTTGCCGTCGAACACGACGCCACGCATCACGACTCGACCCCCTTCGGCTCCCTCGGCAGACCGAGCACGCGCTCGGCGATGATCGTGCGCTGGACCTGGTCCGAGCCGCCGTAGATGGTGTCGGCCCGGGAGAAGAGGAACAGGTGCTGGGCGGCGTCCAGTTCGTACGGCGCGGCGGGCGACCAGCCGACCGGGCCGACGCTCGCTGCCGCGCCCCGCACCAGCACGGCGAGCTCTCCGAGCCGCTGGTGCCAGCCGGCCCACAGCAGCTTGGCCACACTCGGGGCGCCGGGCTCCGCTGCCGAACTCCCCAGCGTCCGCAGGGCGTTCCACCGCATCACCCGCAACTCGGCCCACTGCCGCACCAGCCGCTCCCGGACGACGGGATCGTCGACGGCGCCGGTCGCGACCGCGTCCCGCACCACCCGCCCCAGCTCCTGAGCGAACCCGATCTGCTGGGCGAGAGTGGACACCCCCCGCTCGAACCCGAGCAGGCTCATCGCGACGCGCCAGCCGTTGCCCTCGCCGCCGACCACGTGCTCCGCGCGCGCGTGCGCGCCGTCGAAGAAGACCTCGTTGAAGTCGCTGGTGCCGGTCATCTGCCGGATGGGGCGGACCTCGACCCGGCCCGGCTGGTCCATGGGCACGAGCAGGAAACTCAGGCCGTGATGGCGTCGCGAGCCCGCCTCGGTCCGGGCCAGCACGAAGCACCAGTCGGCCTCGTGCGCGAGCGAGGTCCAGATCTTCTGCCCCGTGATGCGGAAGCCGTCCCCCTCCCGCACCGCCGCGGTCCGCACCCCGGCCAGATCGGACCCCGCGCCGGGCTCGCTGTACCCCTGGCACCACAGCTCCTCACCGGCGGCCACCGGCGGCAGGAACCGCGCCTTCTGCTCCGCGCTGCCGTGCGCGATGAGCGTCGGGGCCAGCAGGTTCTCCCCGATGTGCCCGGAGCGGGGCGGCGCGGCCGACCGCGCGTACTCCTCCGCCCAGGCGACCTGCTGCGTCAGCGTGGCGGTCCGGTTCCCGTACCCGCCCTCCGGCCACCCGATCCCGATCCACCCGTCGGCCCCCAGGGTGCGCTCCCAGCTCCGCCGGTCCACCCCGGACCCGGCGTGTGCGTCGAGCCACCCCCGGACCTCCCGACGAAACTCCTCGTCCTCCGGCGCTGCGCCGAAATCCACGGTGACCTCCAGAGATGCGTCGGGACTACGACCCGTACGAAAACCGCCGGCAACCACCGCGGTGGCTCACCGTCGCGGCGGAGAAGGAACTGACCAGCCGGCCCAGCGGCACGAGGAACCGCGCAACCACCCCCCACGCACCCACCCCCGCGCCCCCACCGCACCCCGTCAGGGGCACAGGGAACCGCGCGACCACCCCCCACACGCCCGCACCCGCACACCCACCGCACCCCGTCAGGGGCGCGGGGAACTGCGCGACCAACCCTCACGGCGCCGCACCCGCGCACACACCGCACCCCCCTGCCCACTAGGCGTTCGGCCGGTTTCCCGTTCGCGCCGCCGCCTCCATCGCCGCCAGCTGCGCCAGCATCGGCATCGGATCGGTCCCCACGCCCCCCGGCAGCGCCTGCGCGATCCGTTCCGGCGTCCAGGAGCCCCCGTCGGCGTACGCGGCCCGCAACTCCCTCGGCTGGGCCCATACCGCGATCTTCGGGCCGGCCACCGTGTAGACCTGCCCGGTGACCCCGGCGTCCCGCGCCGCGTCCGACAGCAGGTAGACCACGAACGCCGCCACGTCCTCCGGCTCGCCGATCTCGGTCAGTTCCGTCGGCACGCCCGCCGACATCCTGGTCCGGGCCACCGGCGCCACCGCGTTCGCGGTCACCCCGTACTTGTGCAGGCCCAGCGCGGCGCTCCGCACCAGCGAGATGATCCCGCCCTTGGCCGCGCTGTAGTTGGCCTGCGAGACCGACCCCTGGTGGTTGCCGCTGGTGAAGCCGACGAGGGTGCCGGCGCGCTGCCCCCGCATCACCGCCGACGCCGCCCGGAACACCGTGAACGTGCCCTTGAGGTGGGTGGCGACCACCGGGTCCCACTCCTCCTCGGTCATGTTGAACAGCATCCGCTCGCGCAGGATCCCCGCCACGCACACCACCCCGTCGAGGCGGCCGTACGACGCCAGTGCCGTGTCCACGACCCGTTGGCCGCCCGCCATCGTGGAGATGTCGTCGGCCACCGCGACCGCGTCCCCGCCCGCCGCCTCGATCTCTTTGACGACGGCCTCCGCGACCTCGCTCGTGGGCGAGGCGCCGTCGACCGCGACGCCGTAGTCGTTGACGACGACCTTCGCCCCCTCGGCCGCCGCCGCCAGCGCCACCGCCCGCCCGATGCCGCGCCCCGCACCGGTCACGGCGACGACCTTGCCTGCCAAGAAGTTCCCCACGCCCGGCCCCTTCCCGCGGTTTCTGACGGACCGTTAGATTTTATGACCCGTCAGATGTGCGGACACAAGGCCTGGGGAGGACCCAGATGTCACTGCCGGCGCTGCATCCCGCGTTCCACGACATCGCCAAGCGCGTCAACAACTGGGGGCGCTGGGGTGCCGACGACGAGATCGGCACGCTGAACCTGATCACCGACGAGGTGGTGCGGGAGGCGGCGGCCACCGTCCGCAGCGGGCGGCGGGTGCCGCTCGCCCTCCCGCTGAAGGAGGACGGCGTGCAGACCGGGATGATCCCCGGGCGGGTCAACCCGCTGCACGCCATGGTGCAGATCAACCAGGAGCTGTTCGGCCCGGGGACGGTGGCGTGCAGCGACGACGCCGTGACCATGGGGCTGCAGGCCGGCACCCACTGGGACGCGCTCACCCATGTCTCGCACTCCGGGAAGCTCTACAACGGCCGTCCGGCGGACACGGTGACCGCGCACGGCGGCGCGGAGTTCAGCGGGATCGCCACGGCCCGGCACATCGTCTCGCGCGGGGTGCTGCTGGACGTGGCACGCGCGCGTGGCGTGGACCGGCTGGAGGGCGGCCACGCGGTCACCCCGGAGGACCTCGACGCGGCCGAGGAGCTCGCCGGGACGACCGTCCGCGGCGGTGACATCGTCCTGGTGCGGACCGGGCAGGTGCAGGTGTACCTCGCCGGGGACAAGCACGGGTACGGCTATCCGTCGCCGGGCCTCTCGGTGCGCACCCCGGAGTGGTTCCACGCGCGTGACGTGGCCGCCGTCGCGAACGACACCCTCACGTTCGAGATCTTCCCGCCCGAGATCGAGGACCTGTGGCTGCCCGTGCACGCCCTGGACCTGGTGGAGATGGGGATGCTCCAGGGCCAGAACTGGAATCTCGAAGAGTTGTCCACAGCCTGTGGAGAAACCGGCCGGTACACGTTCCTGCTGTCGGCGATGCCCGAGCCCTTCGTCGGGGCCACGGGCACGCCGGTCGCCCCCGTGGCCGTCCTCTGAGAGCCGCCGAGCGCCTGCCCGGCACCGCCGGAGGCCGTCTCTTGAAAGCCGGTGTCACGCCCGAGGGGGCGTGACACCGGCCCTCCCCCATTCCCCCCTGCATCCGAACGGCCGCGCGCACCGGCCCGCCCCGAGCCCGGTCCCGCGCGCCGCCGTCCGGCTCGACCCACACTCGGCGAGGGCGCCCGTCACCATGCCCTCGCCGTCCCCTCGCGGCGAATCGCAGACCTCAAGCGTGAGCACACGATCACAAGGCGTCAACACCCGTGCGAGGCTTCACGGCTTATGCCCGGTTCACCCTGGGCGCGCACGGATGCAACCCCCGGCGCATGGCCGCACGGCCGGATCACACCGCCTCGAAGGCCAGCCCTTCGTAGGAGGCCGCACCGCGCCCGTACGCCACCGCAGCGCCCTGTCCGGGCTGTGCGCACCGGTCGAGCTCGCACCAGATGCGCTTGCCGGCGCCTTCGGGACTCCAGCCCCAGCGGTCGGCGAGCCCGTCGACGAGGGCGAGGCCCCGGCCGCCGGTGGCGTCACCGTCGGCACACCGCGGCACAGGCGCGCGGTCGCTGGCGTCGGCGACCTCCAGCCGTACGGTGGCCGCCTCACCGCCGTCCGCACCGTCCGCGCCGTCCGCGCCCGGCAGGGAGAGCCGCAGCACGGCCGGGCAGCCGGTGTGCACCACCGCGTTGGTGACCAGCTCGGAGACGAGCAGGATCAGGGTCTCGGCCAGCGGCTCGTCCGCCGCTATACCGGACCCGGCGAGGCGCGAGCGCGCCCACCTTCTGGCCCGCCCCACCTCCGCGGGGTCGGGCCGGATCTCCAGCTGCACTTGAAGCACCTGCACCGCTCACACCATCCGAACCGGCGGACACATGAACCCGCGCCGAGCGGCCGCCGCGGCGCGGGCCGCGACGACTGGGACGACGAGGGCCACGATCGTAGCCATTTTCTGCATGGCCAGAACAACGGCCAGAGCAAGGGTCACGGAACGTGATTCCCTTACGAGACAGCATGGTTGACGTACAGTCACCCCAACAAGCGCTTCGGGCATATTCCAGCGCGAAGGAGTACGCCTGCGGCATACTGTGCGACGCTCGTGGCGGGGAGTCGAACAGGCGGGGACGCAAGCCCTTACCGCCCTGCGAGTGGCGGGGCACGCCTTCGATGACGGGGCCGCTTCGACGGCACCGCCGGCATGGCTCGTCCTCGGAACCACTCGCATCCCACAGAAGGTACCCGAGGGGACAGCCGACTCCAGGCCGTGACGAGTCACGCGTTGGACACAACCAGGTATCAACGCTCCGTGACTCCGGTATGCCACAATCCGCGACATCCCGGCCGTCCAGACCATGAATCCGCAGACCAGGGCCGTTTCGAACGCTCAGCCGAGCAGGTCTGCGGCGAGCATTTCCTCACGCTCAGTATTCACTCCGCCACGCTGCGCCCGCACCCATGTGCGTTTCAGATGCAGCTGCACCTCCGACTCCCACGTGAAGCCCATCCCGCCGTGCACCTGCAGGCAGTCCCGGGCGCCACGCACCGCCGCCTCGTCGGCGAGCAGCCGGGCCGCCGCGATGTCCACGGGGTCCCCGGTCACGGCGGCCGCGTAGACGGCCGCCCGCGCGGTCTCGGCCCGCACCAGCATCTCGGCGCACAGGTGCTTGACCGCCTGGAAGGCCCCGATCGGCTGCCCGAACTGCACGCGGGTGCGGGCGTGTTGCACGGCGAGCTCGCACGCGCGCGTGGCCGTGCCGAGCTGCTCGGCGGCGGTCAGGAGGACGGCGAGGGGGTCGGGCGGCGTGGCGGGCCGCCCCGGGATCCGGTGCAGGGGCGTCAGCGGGTCCACCGAGCGCACCGGTACGGCCCCGGAGGCGTCCCCGGTCACCGCGTCCGCCTCGGCCAGCCACTCGGCCAGGCCGCCGTCCACCCGGGCCACCACGGTCTCCCCCGTGGCCGCGCCGGGCACCGCGGCCGCCGCGAGGTGGGTGGCCACCAGGGGACCGGGCAGCAGCGCCCGCCCGGCCTCCTCGAACAGCAACACGGCTTCCGGCAGGCCGAGTCCGACCCCGCCGTCCGCCTCGGGCAGCCGCAGCGCGAAGAACCCGGCGGCCCCCAGCTCCCGCCACAGCCCCCGGTCGAGCCGCGCCGGCGCCCCGGCCGCCGCCCGCAGCGCCGCACCGTCGAACCGGCGCCCGAGCAGCTCCCGCATGCCCGTGCGCAACGCCTCCTGGTCGCGGGTCAGTCGAAAGCGCACGTCCGCTCACCGCCCCTTCGGCAGCCCGAGGATCCGCTCGGCCACGATGTTGCGCTGGATCTGCGAGGTCCCGGCGGCGATGGTGTACGAGAGCGAGGAGAGCCGGTCGAGGACCCAGGGCCGGTCCAGGTCGAGGGCGTCCGGGCCGAGCACGGCCGCCGCCGCGTCGTACAGCTCCTGCCGCGCGTGCGAGTAGCGCAGCTTGAAGACGGACCCGCCGACGCCCGGCACGCCCCGTCCCTCCGCCTCGCTGACGTTCCACTGGGTGAGCCGCCACAGCGCCCGGAACTCGGCGTTCAGGCGGCCGAGGCGGCGGCGCAGCTCCGGGTCGTCCCAGGCGCCGCTGCTGCGCGCCGCGCGCGCGAGGTCGCCCAGCACCCGGCGGCAGGCGACGACCTCGCCGACGAAGGCGGTGCCGCGCTCGAAGGAGAGGGTCACCATGGTGACGCGCCAGCCGTCGTTCTCGCCGCCCACCCGGTTGGCCACGGGCACCCGCACCTCGTCGAGGAACACCTCGGCGAACTCGGCGGACCCGGCGAGCGTGCGCAGCGGCCGTACGGTGACGCCCGGCGCGTCCATGGGCATGGCCAGCCAGGTGATGCCCCGGTGCCTGGGCGCCTCGGGGTCGGTGCGCACCAGCAGCTCGCACCAGTCGGCGACCTCCGCGTGCGAGGTCCAGATCTTGGACCCGCTCACCACGTAGTGGTCGCCGTCGCGCCACGCGCGCGTGCGCAGCGCCGCGAGGTCGGAGCCGGCGTCCGGTTCGCTGAACCCCTGGCACCACACCTCGTCGCCGCGCAGGATCGGCGCCAGCCAGCGGGCCCGCTGCGCCTCGGTGCCCTCGGCGGCGATGGTGGGGCCCGCGTGCAGCAGGCCCACGAAGTTGGCGCCCACATAGGGCGCGCCGGCCCGCTCGGTCTCCTCCAGGAAGATCAGCCGGGTGGTCGGAGAGGCGTCCCAGTGCACGTCGGCGTACCCGGCGTCGTACAGGGTGCGCTGCCAGCCGAGGTCGAAGGCGCGGCGGCCCGGCCAGTCCTCGGGGCGCGGCTTCGGCGGGAGGCCGGGCAGCACCTTGGCGAGCCACTCCCGCAGCCGCGCCCGGAAGTCCTCCTCCTCGGGCGTGTACGACAGGTCCACCGGCAGGCACCCCCACGAAGCTGATGGTTCGTCAGACTGCGTCAGCCCTCGCAGGCTAGCCCCGCACCCCTGGACCGACAAGGCGCCGGCCTCTACGATCTGACGACTCGTCAGCTCACGGAGCGAGCAGGGGGCCCGGCCATGGACGACACGCACGCCACCGCGCACGGACCGGACGCCGTCGCCCACGGGCCGGACACCGTCGCCAACGGACGGGACACCTCCACGCACGAGCCGGACACCGCCACGCACGGGCCGGACGCCGTCGCGCACGAGCTGAGCGCCGCCCCGACCCTCTGGGACCTGGCCGCCCGGCGCGCCGGACTCACCCCGGACCGGCCGGTGTTCCTCCAGGGCGACCGCACCCTGACCTTCGGCGGGCTGTGCGCACGCGCCGAACGCGTCGCGGCCGGGCTGTACGGCATGGGCGTCCGCCCCGGCACGGTGGTCGCCTGGCAGCTCCCCACCCGGATCGAGACGGCCGTGCTGTCCTTCGCACTGGCCCGGCTCGGTGCCGTCCAGTCCCCCGTGATCCCCTTCTACCGGGACCGCGAGGTCGGCTTCGCGCTGCGCGAGTCCAGGGCCGAGTTCTTCGCCGTGCCGGGCGTGTGGCGCGGCTTCGACCACACCGGGATGGCACGGCGGCTGGGTGCGAAGGGGATCTTCGAGGCGTACGACGAACTGCCCGACGGCGATCCGGCGGTGCTGCCCGCCCCGCCCGCCGAGGGCACCTCCGTCCGGTGGATCTACTGGACCTCGGGAACCACCTCCGACCCCAAGGGCGTTCTCCACACGGACCGCTCGCTCATCGCGGGCGGTTCGTGTCTCGCGCACGCGCTGCGGCTCACCGCTGAGGACGTGGGCTCGATGGCCTTCCCGTACGCGCACATCGCGGGCCCCGACTACACGGTGATGCTGCTGCTGTACGGCTTCCCGGCGGTGCTGTTCGAGCAGTTCGCGCTGCCCGACGCACTGCCGGAGTACCGCAGGCACGGGGTGACGGTGGCGGGCGGGTCCACGGCGTTCTACTCGATGTTCCTGGCGGAGCAGCGCAAGCAGCCCGGGGTGCCGGTCATCCCCTCGCTGCGGCTGCTGGCCGGCGGCGGGGCGCCCAAGCCGCCGGAGGTGTATCACGCGGTGGTGCGCGAGATGGGCGTGCAGCTGACGCACGGGTACGGCATGACCGAGGTCCCGATGATCACTATGGGGGCGCCGGACGACACCGCGGAGAACCTGGCGACCACCGAGGGGCGGCCGCCGGCGGGGATGGAGATACGGATCGCGGACGGCGGCGAGGTGCGGCTGCGCGGCGAGGCGGTGTGCCGGGGCTACCTGGACCCGGCGCAGTCCGCCGCGGCCTTCGACGAGGACGGCTTCCTGCGCACCGGTGACCTGGGCCGGGTGACCGGGACCGGGCATCTCGTCCTGACCGGCCGGCTCAAGGACGTGATCATCCGCAAGGGGGAGAACATCTCCGCGAAGGAGATCGAGGACCTGCTCGCCGCGCATCCGGCGGTGGCCGACGCGGCAGTGGTCGGGCTGCCGGACGCGGAGCGCGGGGAGTTGGTCTGCGCGGTGGTCGAACAGCCGCCGGGGGCGGTCGTGTTGACGCTCCCGGAGGTGGTGGCGTACCTGCGCGCGGAAGGGCTGTCGGTGCACAAGCTGCCGGAGCGGCTGGAGGTGGTGGACGCCCTGCCGCGCAACGAGACGCTGCGCAAGGTGCTCAAGTACAAACTGCGCGAACGGTTCTCCGAGGTGGTTCCCGCCCCCGGCCCCGCCCCGGCTTCCGGGGGCGCTACTCCGGGATCGTGAAGTAGCGGGCGAACGCCGGGACGATCTCGGCCTCCGCGACCCTGCCGTCGCCGTCGATGTCCAGGCCCGACGCGATGGCCCGCGCGAGCTCCGGGGCCACGCCGAGGACGCGCAGCACGCGCGCGGTGTCGTCGACGGTCGCCGTGCCGTCGCCCTCGGTGTCCGCGAGGGCGAGGGCCGCGTGCAGGAAGGGGCGGGCGATCTCGCCGAACCGCTCGGGGTTGTCGTGCAGCCGCTTGACCGCGCCGCTCACGAACTCCTGGCGGGTGATGCGCTGGTCGCCGTCCCGGTCCGCCATGCCGGCCATGCCCTGCCAGAAGGCCTCCGCACCGGCGTACAGCGCCTGCCCCTTGTCGGAGCGGGCGGCGGCGCCGAACTCGGCGAGCAGCGCCTTGGCGGCCACGTTGAAGTCCTCGCGGTCGATCCAGCCGTTGCCGTCCTGGTCGAAGGTTGCGAACCGGGCGGCGATCCGTCGCTCGTACTCGGTGCTGACCATGTCTGTTCGGGCCGCCTTACGTGACGTGGGGGTTCATCTCGCAGGGAGCGTACGACGCGGCGGCGGCCGCGGAGCACGAAAACGACGGTTGTGCCAAGACCGGGGGAATTCCGGGACAACAACGTGGCACTGTCGTGATCGTCGGCTGTACGGTGCGCGAGCCGTGGTCAGGCCGAGAGCGGGTCCGCCTCGTCGGAGGTCGCGCTGTCGACGTCGGCGTACACGTCGAACAGCCGTCGCACGCCGAGGGCGCCGAGCACCCGGTTGACGTGAGAACCGTCACTGGTGCCCCGGGCGGGCAGGATCAGCCGCAGCCGGCCCCGGCAGGAGCGGATCAGGCGGCGGGCGGCGATGAGGACGCCGACCCCGCTGGAGTCGCAGAAGAAGACGTCGGAGAGGTCGAGGACCAGGCTGTGGTGGCCGTCGGCGACCACGTCGTGCACCCGCTGGCGCAGCACGGGCGAGGTCATCAGGTCCAGTTCGCCCGACACCCCGAGCACGGCCCACTCGCCCTGTTCGACGCCGGTCACCTTGAAAGCCACGGCTCAGCCCTCCGCTCGCCGGATCTCCGGAACCGCCCGGAAAGGGAGCCAGTTCCTACGCTTGCTTGTCGCGCGGCTGCCCAGCGGCCGTTCCCCGAAACCCCGCACGACAAACGACTTTCGATCATATAAGGACTTGTTTCGGTCACCATCGATCCTGTTCGATCAGAAGGAGTGTGTGTCGGCCGGACACATGTGGAGAGCAGAGAAACAGCGGAACGGCAGCGGGGCAGCGACGCGGCAACGGAGCGGCGCAGGGCAGCGCCCCCTACCACCCGCGGTCCGTCAGGGGGCGCGCATTGCCATAAAGGGGCGTGCGTTGCCGGACGTGCCGACTACATTCGAGGAGACGGTGGAGACACGCTGGACACGGGCACGGGGAGGGGGCCGCATGGCGAAGAAGGACGTACCGCCCCGCTGGGACCGCAAGATGCAGCAGCGGCTCGCACGCGGCGAGGCGGCCGCCCTCGGTGAGCTGTACGACCGCTTCGCCTCGCTCGTGCACGGGCTCGCGCATCGCGTCCTCGGCGACGAACGGGCCGCCGACGGCATAACCCGCGAGGTCTTCGCGCAGGTCTGGGAGCATCCCGACGCCTACGACCCCCGGCAGGGGCCGTTGCGTTCGTGGCTCGCCGCGCTGACCCACCGGCTCGCCGTGCAGCGCCTCAGGGCCACCGAGGCCGCCGCGCTCGGCCCGGGCGACAGCGGTTCCCCGCAGGCCGCGGCGGAGCTGGAGCGCAAGGTGCGGCGGGCCTCCGTGGCCGCACGCGCCGACTACATCGTGCACTCCATGCCGGCCCCGCTGCGCGCCGCCCTGGAGCTGGCCTACTTCCAGCGCCGGGACTACCGGCAGACCGCGGTGGACCTCGGCGTCACCGAGGACGAGGCCCGCCGCCGACTGCGTCTGGGCCTGCAACTGCTGTCCACCGCGCACGACGCCGGGGCGCCGCCCGGACCCGGGGGTGGGGTGTGACCGGCGCCGACTTCTTCGGGGCGCGCGACGGCGCCGGGGACGGGACCGGTGACGTGCCGCGCGACGGCGGCGGCTTCGGCCGGCCGCCGCGCATACCGTTGCCCCGGGCGTCCGTCGAGGACGGCGGGCAGCCGCTGCCGGAGCCGGCCGGGCCGCCGCCCGCAGCGCTGGAGCTGTCGCACGACGTCCTGAAATCGCTGCTCGGCGCGTGGGCGCTGGCCGCGTGCTCGACGGCGGAGTCGCTCGCCGTCGAGGCCCACCTCGGCGACTGCGGGGGCTGTGCGGACGAGGCGCGGCGGCTGCGCGAGGCCGTCGGCCTGCTGCACCAGCCGGAGAGCCTGGACCTCGACCCCGGCCTGCGCACCCGGGTCCTGGAGGCCTGCCTGGACCGCCGGCCGGCCAGGATCCCGGTCCCCGCGTGGGCGGCGCCCTACGACGCGGAGACCGCCCGCCTGGACGCCCTGCTCCAGGACATCGGCGAATCGGAGTGGCACGCGCCGGTGCGGCTGCGCTGGTTCGACGGCCAGGCGGCGGCGAGCCGCCGGACGACGGTCGCCGGCGTGATCGCGCATCTGCTGACCGTCGACGGGCTGGTCGCGACGGCGCTGGGCCTCGACGACCCGCTCGGGGAGACCGGGGCGCGGGGCCCGGCCGCCCGCACCGAGGCGTTCTGGCAGGCCTCGCGCTTCCCGCCGACGCGCGCGCTGCGGGTTCCCTGGCGGGAGCAGAGCCACCGGGTCGTGCAGACCGTCTCCTTCACCGGCGGCGGCGCCGGGCGCCTCGGGGTGTCGTACGGCGACTTCGAACTGCCGTTGCACGACGCGATGCTGGACCGCGCCTTCGAGTGCTGGGTGCACGCGGAGGACATCGCGGAGGCCGTGGACTATCCCTACGGGCCGCCGGCCCCCAGGCACCTGCGCGGGATGATCGACCTCGCGGCCCGGATGCTGCCCGCGGTGCTGGCCGAGCGCCGGCGGGCGGGGCTGGCGGCGCCGGGCCAGACCCCGCACCTGGTCCCTGCGGGACGGCCCGGCCGCAGCCTGCGGCTGGAGATCGAGGGCGACGGCGGCGGCGAGTGGCTGATCCCGCTGGACTCGCCCGGGGCGGTGGGCTCCGCGGAGTTCGAGGTGGCGCACGTGGCGCTGGACGACGTGGAGTTCTGCCGGCTGGCCGCGGGCCATGTGCCGCCGGAGGAGGCCGCGGCGGGGCAGCGGGGGGATCGGGCGGCGATCAGGGACGTGCTTCTCGCCGCGGCGAGCCTGAGCCGGATGTAGTGGCGTTCGCCCAAGGGGCGGGGGGTTCCGTCGTACGGCGGGTGCAGGTGATTCCTGGCTGGTCGCGCAGTTCCCCGCGCCCCTAAAAGAAGGGGGCACTGCAGCAAGCATAATTTATTGGGGCGGGGTA
>NZ_JBFAXI010000084.1:0-38607 GCF_040680735.1 Streptomyces sp. NPDC051987
AGTTCGCCCGGCCGATGGGACATCCGGTTGCCGATGCCGAGCACGCCGATGAGGTTGCCCTTCAGAACCCGCTCTTACTGGTTGTACGGACCGTAGTCGTAGTCCTCCAGCGGGACGGCCTGGCCGGAGCCCGTGCCGAACGGCGAGTAGTCGATGTCGTCGTAGCCGACGGCCGAGTACATCGCGGCCTTCGCCTCCTCGGTCGGCTCGACCCGGATGTTGCGGTAGCGGGACAGACCCGTACCGGCCGGGATGAGCTTACCGATGATGACGTTCTCCTTCAGACCGATGAGGCTGTCGGACTTGGCGTTGATCGCCGCGTCCGTCAGGACTCGGGTCGTCTCCTGGAAGGAGGCCGCGGACAGCCACGACTCCGTCGCCAGCGACGCCTTCGTGATACCCATCAGCTGCGGACGGCCGGAGGCCGGGTGACCGCCCTCCTGGACCACACGACGGTTCTCGTGCTCGAACTTCGAGCGCTCGACCAGCTCGCCGGGCAGCAGCTCGGCGTCGCCGGACTCGATGATCGTCACGCGGCGCAGCATCTGCCGGATGATGATCTCGATGTGCTTGTCGTGGATCGACACACCCTGCGAGTTGTAGACCTTCTGGACCTCGCCGACCAGGTGGACCTGGACGGCACGCTGACCCAGGATGCGCAGCACGTCGTGCGGGTTGGTGGCACCCACGGTGAGCTTCTGGCCCACCTCGACGTGCTCGCCCTCGCTGACCAGGAGTCGGGCGCGCTTCGAGATCGGGTACGCCGTCTCGTCGCTGCCGTCGTCCGGCGTGATGACGATCTTCTTGGTCTTCTCGGTCTCCTCGATCCGCACGCGGCCCTGGGCCTCGGAGATCGGGGCGACACCCTTCGGGGTACGGGCCTCGAAGAGCTCGACGACACGCGGCAGACCCTGGGTGATGTCGTCACCGGCCACACCACCGGTGTGGAAGGTACGCATCGTCAGCTGGGTACCGGGCTCACCGATGGACTGGGCGGCGATGATGCCGACCGCCTCACCGATGTCGACCAGCTTGCCGGTGGCCAGCGAACGGCCGTAGCACATGGCGCAGGTGCCGACGGCGGACTCGCAGGTCAGGACCGAGCGGGTCTTGACCTCCGCGACGCCACGGGCCACCAGTTCCTCGATGAGGACGTCACCGAGGTCGGTGCCGGCCGGGGCCAGGACCTGGCCGTCGACCACGATGTCCTCGGCGAGGCAGCGCGCGTACACGGACGTCTCGACGTTCTCCGCCTTGCGCAGCACGCCGTCCGCGCCGACCTCCGCGATGTGCAGCCTGAGGCCGCGCTCGGTGCCGCAGTCCTCCTCGCGGATGATGACGTCCTGCGAGACGTCCACCAGACGACGGGTCAGGTAACCCGAGTCGGCGGTACGCAGGGCGGTGTCGGCGAGACCCTTACGCGCACCGTGCGTGGAGATGAAGTACTCCAGCACGGACAGGCCCTCACGGAAGGACGCCTTGATGGGACGCGGGATGGTCTCGTTCTTGGCGTTCGACACCAGACCACGCATACCGGCGATCTGCCGCATCTGCATCATGTTTCCTCGGGCACCCGAGTCAACCATCATGAAGATGGGGTTCGTCTTGGGGAAGTTCTCGTTCATCGCCTCGGCGACCTCGTTGGTCGCCTTGGTCCAGATCGCGATGAGCTCCTGAGTGCGCTCTTCCTTGGTGATCAGACCGCGCTCGTACTGCTTCTGGACCTTCTCGTCCTGCGCCTCGTAACCGCGGACGATCTCCTTCTTCGCCTCGGGAACGACGACGTCGGAGATGGCGACGGTGACACCGGAACGGGTAGCCCAGTAGAAGCCGGCCGCCTTCAGGTTGTCGAGCGTGGCCGCCACGATGACCTTGGGGTAGCGCTCCGCCAGGTCGTTGACGATCTCGGAGAGCTGCTTCTTGCCCACCGAGTAGTCGACGAAGGGGTAGTCCTCGGGCAGCAGCTCGTTGAAGAGCGCGCGGCCCAGGGTGGTGCGCAGCCGGAAGCTGTCGCCGGTCTGGTACTCCGGCTCACCCTCCTCCACGGCCGGCGGGGTCCAGCCGCGCGGCGGGATGGTGCCCACCGGGAAGCGGATGTCGATCGCCGACTGCAGCGCCAGCTCGCCGGCGTCGAACGCCATGATCGCCTCGGCCGTGGAGCCGAAGGACCGGCCCTCGCCCTTGGTGTCGCGCAGTTCGCCGTCGGTGGTGAGGAAGAACAGACCGAGGACCATGTCCTGGGTCGGCATCGTCACCGGACGGCCGTCGGCGGGCTTGAGGATGTTGTTCGAGGACAGCATCAGGATGCGGGCCTCGGCCTGCGCCTCCGCGGACAGCGGCAGGTGCACGGCCATCTGGTCGCCGTCGAAGTCCGCGTTGAACGCGGTGCAGACGAGCGGGTGGATCTGGATGGCCTTGCCCTCGACCAGCTGCGGCTCGAAGGCCTGGATGCCGAGGCGGTGCAGGGTGGGCGCACGGTTCAGCAGCACCGGGTGCTCGGCGATGACCTCTTCGAGGACGTCGTACACGACGGTGCGGCCGCGCTCCACCATGCGCTTGGCGGACTTGATGTTCTGCGCGTGGTTCAGGTCGACCAGGCGCTTCATCACGAACGGCTTGAAGAGCTCCAGGGCCATGGCCTTGGGCAGACCGCACTGGTGCAGCTTCAGCTGCGGGCCGACGACGATGACGGAACGCGCCGAGTAGTCGACTCGCTTGCCGAGCAGGTTCTGACGGAAACGACCCTGCTTGCCCTTGAGCATGTCGCTCAGGGACTTCAGCGGGCGGTTGCCGGGACCGGTGACCGGACGACCGCGACGACCGTTGTCGAAGAGGGCGTCGACGGCCTCCTGGAGCATGCGCTTCTCGTTGTTCACGATGATCTCGGGCGCACCGAGGTCGAGAAGGCGCTTCAGGCGGTTGTTGCGGTTGATCACACGGCGGTACAGGTCGTTCAGGTCGGAGGTCGCGAAGCGGCCACCGTCCAGCTGCACCATCGGGCGGAGGTCCGGCGGGATGACCGGCACGCAGTCCAGCACCATGCCCTTGGGGCTGTTGCTGGTCTGCAGGAACGCGGAGACGACCTTCAGGCGCTTGAGCGCACGGGTCTTCTTCTGGCCCTTGCCGGTGCGGATGATCTCCCGGAGCTTCTCGGCCTCCTCGTCGAGGTCGAAGGACTCCAGGCGCTTCTGCAGCGCCGCGGCACCCATCGAACCGTCGAAGTACGTGCCGAAGCGGTCACGCAGTTCGCGGTAGAGCAGCTCGTCGCCCTCCAGGTCCTGGACCTTGAGGTTCTTGAAGCGGGTCCACACCTCGTCGAGGCGGTCGATCTCGCGCTGCGAACGGTCGCGCAGCTGCTTCATCTCACGCTCGGCACCCTCGCGCACCTTGCGGCGCACGTCGGCCTTGGCGCCCTCGGCCTCCAGCTCGGCCAGGTCGCTTTCCAGCTTCTTGGCACGGGCCTCCAGGTCGGCGTCCCGGCGGTTCTCGATCTGCTGGCGCTCCACGGAGACGTGCGCCTCCAGGGAGGGCAGGTCGCGGGTGCGGCGCTCCTCGTCGACGAACGTGATCATGTACGCCGCGAAGTAGATGACCTTCTCAAGGTCCTTGGGCGCCAGGTCCAGCAGGTAGCCGAGGCGCGACGGGACACCCTTGAAGTACCAGATGTGCGTGACGGGCGCGGCCAGCTCGATGTGGCCCATCCGCTCACGGCGCACCTTGGCGCGGGTCACCTCGACGCCGCAGCGCTCACAGATGATGCCCTTGAAGCGGACGCGCTTGTACTTGCCGCAGTAGCACTCCCAGTCCCGGGTGGGGCCGAAGATCTTCTCGCAGAAGAGCCCGTCCTTTTCCGGCTTGAGGGTGCGGTAGTTGATGGTCTCGGGCTTCTTGACCTCGCCGTGGCTCCACTGACGGATGTCGTCCGCGGTGGCCAGGCCGATCCGGAGCTCGTCGAAGAAGTTGACGTCGAGCACTATGCGTCAATCCCTCTCAGGGTCGTGAGTCTTTGGTCTGATACGGGGGCCTGGGGGTCGGCGGGGCCCTGATGGCTCAGGGCCCGCCGGACTCCCGTCAGACCTCTTCGACGCTGCTCGGCTCGCGCCGGGACAGGTCGATGCCGAGCTCCTCCGCAGCGCGGAAGACGTCCTCGTCGGTGTCACGCATCTCGATGGACATACCGTCGCTGGACAGCACCTCCACGTTCAGGCAGAGCGACTGCATCTCCTTGATGAGGACCTTGAAGGACTCGGGGATGCCGGGCTCGGGGATGTTCTCGCCCTTGACGATGGCCTCGTAGACCTTCACGCGGCCGGTGACGTCGTCGGACTTGATGGTCAGCAGCTCCTGGAGGGCGTAGGCGGCGCCGTACGCCTCCAGCGCCCACACCTCCATCTCGCCGAACCGCTGGCCACCGAACTGGGCCTTACCACCCAGCGGCTGCTGGGTGATCATCGAGTACGGGCCGGTCGACCGGGCGTGCAGCTTGTCGTCGACCAGGTGGTGCAGCTTCAGGATGTACATGTAGCCGACCGAGATCGGGTCCGGGAACGGCTCACCGCTGCGGCCGTCGAACAGCCGCGCCTTGCCGGACGGGAGGACCAGGCGGTCGCCGTCGCGGTTCGGGATGGTGTGCTGCAGCAGACCCGCCAGCTCGTCCTCTCGGGCACCGTCGAAGACCGGGGTGGCGACGTTGGTGCGCGGGGCGACCTGGTCGGCGCCGATGGCCTGGAGCCGCTGGGCCCACTCGTCGGCGAGACCGGAGACGTCCCAGCCGCGGCTGGCGAGCCAGCCGAGGTGGATCTCCAGGACCTGTCCCGGGTTCATTCGGGACGGCACACCCAGGGGGTTGAGGATGATGTCGACCGGGGTGCCGTCCTCCAGGAACGGCATGTCCTCGATCGGCAGGATCTTGGAGATGACACCCTTGTTGCCGTGGCGGCCGGCGAGCTTGTCACCGTCGGTGATCTTGCGCTTCTGCGCGACGTAGACGCGGACCAGCTGGTTCACGCCCGGCGGCAGCTCGTCGCCCTCCTCGCGGTCGAAGACGCGCACGCCGATGACCTTGCCGGTCTCGCCGTGCGGCACCTTCAGCGAGGTGTCACGGACCTCACGGGCCTTCTCACCGAAGATCGCGCGCAGCAGGCGCTCCTCGGGCGTCAGCTCGGTCTCACCCTTGGGGGTGACCTTGCCGACGAGGATGTCACCGGCGATGACCTCGGCGCCGATGCGGATGATGCCGCGCTCGTCGAGGTCGGCGAGGACCTCCTCGGAGACGTTCGGGATGTCCCGGGTGATCTCCTCGGGGCCGAGCTTGGTGTCACGGGCGTCGACCTCGTGCTCCTCGATGTGGATCGAGGAGAGGACGTCGTCCTGCACGAGGCGCTGCGACAGGATGATCGCGTCCTCGTAGTTGTGACCCTCCCACGGCATGAACGCCACGAGCAGGTTCTTGCCGAGGGCCATCTCGCCGTTCTGGGTGGCCGGGCCGTCGGCGAGGACCTGGCCCTCGACGATCCGGTCGCCCTCGTGGACGATGACCTTCTGGTTGACCGAGGTGCCCTGGTTGGAACGGGCGAACTTGGCCAGGCGGTAGGTGATGTACGTGCCGTCGTCGTTGGCGGTGGTGATGTAGTCCGCGGAGACCTCCTGGACCACACCGGCCTTCTCGGCCTTGACCACGTCGCCGGCGTCGACCGCGGAGCGGTACTCCATGCCGGTGCCGACGAGCGGGGACTCGCTCTTGATCAGCGGCACGGCCTGGCGCATCATGTTCGCGCCCATGAGGGCACGGTTGGCGTCGTCGTGCTCCAGGAACGGGATCATGGCGGTCGCGACCGACACCATCTGGCGCGGCGAGACGTCCATGTAGTCGACGTCCTCGGGGCTGACGTAGTCGACCTCGCCGCCACGGCGGCGGACCAGGACGCGGGCCTCGGCGAAGCGCAGCTCGTCGGTGAGGCCGGCGTTGGCCTGCGCGATGACGAAGCGGTCCTCCTCGTCGGCGGTCAGGTAGTCCACCTCGTCGGTGACCTGGCCGTCGACGACCTTGCGGTACGGGGTCTCGACGAAGCCGAACGCGTTGACCCGGCCGTAGGAGGCGAGCGAGCCGATCAGACCGATGTTCGGGCCTTCGGGGGTCTCGATCGGGCACATACGGCCGTAGTGCGACGGGTGCACGTCACGGACCTCGAAGCCGGCCCGCTCACGGGAGAGACCACCCGGGCCGAGCGCCGACAGACGGCGCTTGTGGGTGAGACCCGACAGCGGGTTGTTCTGGTCCATGAACTGGGACAGCTGGCTGGTGCCGAAGAACTCCTTGATGGAGGCGACGACCGGCCGGATGTTGATCAGGGTCTGCGGCGTGATCGCCTCGACGTCCTGGGTGGTCATGCGCTCGCGGACGACGCGCTCCATCCGGGCCAGGCCGGTGCGGACCTGGTTCTGGATGAGCTCGCCGACGCTGCGCAGACGACGGTTGCCGAAGTGGTCGATGTCGTCGGTCTCGACGACGATGGTGCCGCCGCTGTCGCCGACCGTCTCGGTCTCGCCGGCGTGCAGCTTCACCAGGTACTTGATCGTCGAGATGATGTCCTCGACGGTCAGGATGCCGGCGTCCAGCGGGGCGTCCGCGCCCAGCTTCTTGTTGACCTTGTAGCGGCCGACCTTGGCGAGGTCGTAGCGCTTGGGGTTGAAGTACAGGTTCTCCAGGAGCGTCTGCGCGGCCTCGCGCGTGGGGGGCTCACCCGGACGCAGCTTGCGGTAGATGTCGAGCAGCGCGTCGTCCTGGCCCTGGGTGTGGTCCTTCTCCAGGGTGGCGCGCATGGACTCGTACTCGCCGAACTCCTCGAGGATCTGCTCGGTGGTCCACCCGAGCGCCTTGAGCAGCACGGTGACCGACTGCTTGCGCTTGCGGTCGATGCGGACACCGACCATGTCGCGCTTGTCGATCTCCATCTCCAGCCAGGCACCCCGGGACGGGATGATCTTGGCGGAGAAGATGTCCTTGTCGGACGTCTTGTCGATCGAGGAGTCGAAGTAGACACCGGGCGAACGGACCAGCTGCGACACCACGACACGCTCGGTGCCGTTGATGACGAAGGTGCCCTTGTTCGTCATGAGCGGGAAGTCGCCCATGAAGACCGTCTGGGACTTGATCTCACCGGTCTCGTTGTTGGTGAACTCGGCCGTGACGAAGAGCGGGGCGGCGTACGTGAAGTCGCGCTCCTTGCACTCGTCGATGCTGTTCTTCGGCGGCTCGAAGCGGTGGTCGCGGAACGTCAGCGACATCGACCCGGAGAAGTCCTCGATCGGGGAGATCTCCTCGAAGATCTCCTCCAGACCGGACTTGGTGGGGACGTCCTGACCGGACTCCAGAGCCTCCTCGACCCGACTCTGCCAGGCGGTGTTCCCGAGCAGCCAGTCAAAGCTCTCGGTCTGCAGCGCGAGCAGGTTCGGAACCTCGAGAGGCTCCTTGATCTTTGCAAAGGAGATGCGCAGCGGGGCGGTGCTGGCGCCGTTGTTCATATTCGCGTTCGAGGCAGTGCGCGAGGCGGCCAAGAGGGGGTCCTTCCGAGGGCTCGGACTCACTACGCGCTCCCCGGTCCCTTCCCGGACACAGAGACAGAAACCCCAGCTCAGAGGAGTTCGGTCGTCGGCATTCGGGTGAGGGCAGACCCCTGGTGACGGGCAGGGGACAGCTAACAGGCAGCGCAAAGGGTCAGTGTAGCCACTTGGCACACTGATGTCCAGTCTCCATTTTCTGAGACCCTCGTCATCGTCAACGCCTGCGTCATCCCTGCCCTCAACGCACGTTGATACTGCCCTCTTCGTCGCCGATCCATGCCTCGGATTCGGACCGTTCTGGCGACGCGTCCTGAGAATTGCGCGCTGCGTGCGGTTCGTCAAGGCCCCCCTGCGCAAACCCGGTGCGCCGGGGACACGACGAAGATCACCATACCCCCAGCCGTCACGGGTGCAAGGCAACCGTGGTCGGCCCTCCGGGAACGCCGAAGAGCGACCACCCGGATGGATGATCGCTCTTCGCGGTCTGCGCGTTACAGCCCCCGAGGGGGTGTTTCAGCACACAGAGGTCCAGCGGACCTCAGAGGTGTTACTTGACCTCGACGGAGGCGCCGGCGCCCTTGAGGGACTCGGCGGCCTTCTCGGCGGCGTCCTTGGCGACCTTCTCGAGGACGGGCTTCGGGGCGCCGTCCACCAGGTCCTTGGCCTCCTTCAGGCCGAGCGAGGTGAGCTCGCGCACGACCTTGATGACCTGGATCTTCTTGTCGCCGGCGCCGGTGAGGATGACGTCGAACTCGTCCTTCTCCTCCTCGACCGGGGCGGCGGCGGCCGGGCCGGCCGGGCCCGCGACGGCGACCGCGGCGGCGGCGGTGACGTCGAACTTCTCCTCGAACGCCTTCACGAACTCGGAGAGCTGGATGAGGGTCATGCCCTCGAACTCGGCGAGCAGTTCGTCCTGGGTGAGAGCCACGATGGCTTTCCTTCCACTAATTCGGCTGGTGCCGGATGTACATGTCTGGCGGGCGTACGTTCGGCCCGCTACGACCGCTTTCCTGGGCGCGGAGCGTCAGGCGGCGGTCATTTCGCGAGCCGAGTTACTCGGCACCGCCCTGCTCGTCCTGCTTGGCGCGAAGCGCGTCCACGGTGCGGACGAGCTTCGACGGGAGCGCCTGGAAGACCTGAGCAGCCTGCGTCTGCTTGCCCTTCAGGGCGCCCGCCAGCTTGGCGAGCAGAACCTCGCGGGACTCGAGGTCCGCAAGCTTCTTGATCTCGTCGGCGGACATCGCCTTGCCGTCAAGGACACCGCCCTTGATGACGAGGTTCGGGTTGTCCTTGGCGAAGTCACGAAGACCCTTCGCCGACTCCACCGGGTCACCGGTGACGAAGGCGACCGCCGTCGGACCGTTGAACAGGTCGTCGAGCGTCGTGATCCCGGCCTCGTTGGCCGCAATCTTGGTCAGCGTGTTCTTCACCACGGCGTACTGGGCGTTCTCACCGAGCGAACGGCGCAGGTTCTTGAGCTGCGCCACGGTGAGACCCCGGTACTCGGTCAGCACGGCGGCGTTCGAGCTGCGGAACTGCTCCGTCAGCTCGGCTACCGCGGCAGCCTTGTCGGGCCTTGCCATAGAGCGTCGGCCTCCTTCCGGGTGATGAGGACCGCTCGGAAGGGGCTGGGGAAAACGAAACGCCCCGGCGCAGGCGCACGGGGCGTAGCTCGACCGAAGTCACACACGCGATGCATGCGTCTCCGGGAGCACTTCCACAGTCACCTGCGCGGGTCGTCCGCGGTTCAGCGGATCCTTCGGCCACCGCACGCTCTCGCGAGCACACGGCAACGACCAGCGGTCTTTGGCTTCGTCAGAAGAGTACGGGACCGGTGCACAGTCAAGCAAATCGGCCCGGCAGCCTCGGCCGTGCTGCCGTCGGTGCAGGTGACGGTGACCATGCCGGTGACCCCGGCGCCCCGGGCGGGGCTGCCTCGCGTGTCCTGGAGAGCGCGGAGCGCGCTGCCATGGAGAACCCGTGGTCATGGATTCTCCGCGCCATGGGGATCCTCCGCGCCATGGACTCTCCGCACCATGGGGATCCTCCGCGCCATGGGCTCTCCGCGCCATGGATCCTCCGTCCCGGCCGTCGCCCCGCGCGGTGCGCTGTTCACCCGCGCGGCCCGTGACCCCCGCGACGCCTGAGACCCTCGCGACGCCGGCTCTTCATCCCGGCCGCCCCCCTGCGGGCCCCGCTCCTTCGGCGCTGCCCCCAGGCCACCGGCCGGGCGCCGGATGTCGCCCGAACGCGGGACGGGCCCCGCAACCGAGTCGGTTGCGGGGCCCGTCCTGGTGGTGTCGCGTCCCTGCCGCGGCTACCGGACCGAGCGCGGGGCTCAGACGGCGGCCGGGTCCTCCTCGACGAGGAGGTTGCGGGTGCGGTTCGGGTCGACCGGGATGCCGGGGCCCATGGTGGTGCTGACCGCGGCCTTCTTGATGTAGCGGCCCTTGGCGGCGGACGGCTTCAGACGGAGGATCTCCTCCAGCGCCGCGCCGTAGTTCTCCACCAGCTTGTCGTCGTCGAAGGACGTCTTGCCGATGATGAAGTGCAGGTTCGAGTGCTTGTCGACGCGGAACTCGATCTTGCCGCCCTTGATGTCGTTGACAGCCTTGGCGGTGTCCGGCGTGACGGTGCCGGTCTTCGGGTTCGGCATCAGACCACGCGGGCCGAGGACGCGGCCGAGGCGGCCGACCTTGCCCATGAGGTCCGGGGTGGCGACGACGGCGTCGAAGTCCAGACGGCCCTTCGCCACCTCGTCGATCAGCTCGTCGGCGCCGACGATGTCGGCGCCCGCGGCACGCGCGGCCTCGGCACGGTCACCGGTCGCGAAGACCAGGACCCGGGCGGTCTTGCCGGTGCCGTGCGGGAGGTTCACGGTGCCACGGACCATCTGGTCGGCCTTGCGCGGGTCGACACCCAGACGGAAGGCGACCTCGACGGTGCCGTCGAACTTGGTCGTGGAGGTCTCCTTGGCGAGACGGACGGCCTCGAGCGGGGCGTACAGCTTCTCCCGGTCGATCTTCTCGTCCGCAGCGCGAAGGGCCTTGCTGCGCTTGCTCACAACTTGCTCCTGTGTGTTCTGAAGGAGTCGTGGTGTACGGGCCGAGCAGGCCCTACCACGGTGGTTCTACGAAGGTGGGGTTCAGCCCTCGACCGTGATGCCCATGGAGCGGGCGGTGCCGGCGATGATCTTCGACGCGGCGTCCAGGTCGTTGGCGTTCAGGTCGGGAAGCTTGGTCTGGGCGATCTCTCGGACCTGCGCCTCGGTGATCTTGGCGACCTTGGTCTTGTGCGGCTCGCCCGAGCCCTTCTCGACACCGGCGGCCTTGAGGATCATCTTCGCGGCCGGCGGGGTCTTGGTGACGAAGGTGAAGGAGCGGTCCTCGTAGACCGTGATCTCGACCGGGATGACCCAACCGCGCTGCGACTCGGTCGCGGCGTTGTAGGCCTTGCAGAACTCCATGATGTTGACGCCGTGCTGGCCCAGCGCGGGGCCGACCGGCGGAGCCGGGTTCGCCGCACCGGCGTTGATCTGGAGCTTGATGAGCCCCGTGACCTTCTTCTTCTTGGGAGGCATAGCTCTCCGGGTCCTTTCATTTCGGGTCCTGCCTGCGCGAGGGGACCAACCCGAACGCAGGCATACCGCACAACGATAACGGGTATAGATGCGCGGCCAAAAACGAAGAGGTCAGGGGGCTCACTCAGGAGCCGACCCTGACCAGTCCCACCCAGGGGCGCGAGGAACTGCGCGAACAGTCCCCACGCACCCCGGTCGAACGACTATCGACTCAGTTCTTCTGAATCTGGTCGAACGAAAGCTCCACCGGCGTCTCACGCCCGAAGATCTCCACCAGACCCTTGACCTTCTTGGAGTCCGGGTTGATCTCGTTGATGGTCGCCTGCAGCGTGGCGAACGGGCCGTCGGTCACCGTCACCGAGTCGCCCACCTCGAAGTCCAGCACCTGGACCTCGACCTTGCGCTGCGGCGCCGGCTTGCCCTCGGCCTCCGCCGCCTCGCGTGCCGCCTTCTCCTCGGCCTCCGGAGCGAGCATCTTGACGATCTCGTCCAGGGTCAGCGGGTAGGGGTCGTACGCGTTGCCGACGAAGCCGGTGACGCCGGGGGTGTTGCGGACGACACCCCACGACTCGTTGGTCAGGTCCATGCGGACGAGCACGTAACCCGGCAGCTTGTTCTGCTTGATGGTCTTGCGGTCGCCGTTCTTGATCTGGACGACCTCTTCCTGCGGCACCTCGGCCTGGAAGATGTAGTCCTCGACGTTCAGCGAGACGGCGCGCTGCTCCAGGTTGGTCTTCACGCGGTTCTCGTAGCCGGCGTAGGTGTGGATGACGTACCACTCGCCGGGGAGCACGCGCAGCTCCTCGCGCAGCGCCTGGACGGGGTCGACCGGCTCCGCCGGCTCTTCCTCGACGGCCTCTTCGAGTTCCTCGGCCTCGTCGGCGTCCTCGTCGTCCGCCTCGTCCTCGTCCTCGGCGTGGACCGCGGCCTCCTCGGCCGGCTCCCCCAGTTCGGCCTCGGCAGCCTCGAACTCGTCCCGCTCGTCCGCGCCCTCGACGATGTCCAGCTCGTCCTTGACCGCCTCTTCGGGCTCGACGGCGTCGTTCAGGTTCGGGTCAGACACGATGGCTGCTTCTTCCTGGATACATAGGGGTGGAACATGCGAAAACGGGCGCCGGTACCACGGCGCCCTTCGCTCTGTGCTCAGCCGAAGACGTACTTGGCCGCGTGGTTGAGTCCATAGTCAATCACGGTCACCAGAGCGATCATGATGGCGACGAAGAAGATCACCACGGTGGTGTACGACGTCAGCTGGTTTCGAGTCGGCCAGACGACCTTGCGGAGCTCCGCGATGATCTGGCGGTAGAAGGTGGCAAGGCGCTTCAGCGGGCCCTTCTTGGCACGCTTGCCGCCCTTGCGGCCCTTCTTCTTGGACTCCTGCACCTCATCGGCATCAGGCGTGTCGATGGAGCCCACGGCGTCCGTCATTCGTCCTCACCTGGTCCCGGGTCATGGCCGTGCCGCGCCCGGTTTCTGGAGCCGCACGGCGGTGCAATGCTTGTACGTACATGCGCACACATCCTGGCGGTGTGTGTAGCAGGGCCGGAGGGACTTGAACCCCCAACCGCCGGTTTTGGAGACCGGTGCTCTACCAATTGAGCTACGACCCTTTGTGTGTCCCCCAACGTACCGCATACCTCCGGATGCTCGGTGTGCACCGGCTGAGGCACGGCTGTTGAAGGCCAACGAGGTGAGAGTGTACGTGGTCCGCGGCGCCGCGTCGAACAGAAAGCGGCAAGCCCGGTGCGCCGTACGGAAGATCGTCCTGGCCGCGGGCCGGATCCGCACGCTTGTTCATGGTTCGGCCCGTAGTTGTTCAGTCCGTGAAACCGGCGTGCCGGGCAGGTTTCCGGTCTGAAACGATGGGCCCCATGAGCGCTGCAACCCCTCCCACCGAGCGCCGGGTCTCCGCCCGAGTCGGCGCGATCTCCGAGTCCGCCACCCTCGCCGTGGACGCCAAGGCCAAGGCCCTCAAGGCCGCCGGGCGCCCGGTGATCGGCTTCGGCGCCGGTGAGCCCGACTTCCCGACGCCGGACTACATCGTCGAGGCCGCCGTCGAGGCGTGCAAGAACCCGAAGTACCACCGCTACACCCCGGCCGGCGGTCTGCCCGAGCTGAAGACCGCGATCGCCGCGAAGACGCTGCGCGACTCCGGCTACGAGGTCGACGCCTCCCAGGTGCTCGTCACCAACGGCGGCAAGCAGGCCATCTACGAGGCTTTCGCCGCGATCCTCGACCCGGGCGACGAGGTCATCGTGCCCGCCCCGTACTGGACGACGTACCCGGAGTCCATCCGTCTCGCCGGCGGTGTGCCGGTCGAGGTGGTCGCGGACGAGACCACCGGCTACCGCGTCTCGGTCGAGCAGCTGGAGGCGGCCCGCACCGAGAAGACGAAGGTCGTGCTCTTCGTCTCGCCGTCCAACCCGACCGGCGCCGTCTACAGCGAGGCCGAGACCGAGGCGATCGGCCGCTGGGCCGTGGAGCACGGCCTGTGGGTCCTCACGGACGAGATCTACGAGCACCTGGTCTACGGCGACGCCAAGTTCACCTCGCTGCCGGCGATCCTGCCCGAGCTGCGCGACAAGTGCATCGTCGTCAACGGCGTCGCGAAGACGTACGCCATGACCGGCTGGCGGGTGGGCTGGGTCATCGGCCCCAAGGACGTCGTCAAGGCGGCCACGAACCTCCAGTCGCACGCCACCTCGAACGTCTCCAACGTGGCGCAGGTCGCCGCCCTGGCCGCCGTCACCGGTGACCTGGAGGCCGTCGCGACGATGCGCGAGGCCTTCGACCGGCGCCGTCAGACGATCGTGCGGATGCTCAACGAGATCGACGGCGTGGTCTGCCCCGAGCCCGAGGGCGCCTTCTACGTCTACCCGTCGGTCAAGGCGCTGCTCGGCAAGGAGATCCGCGGGAAGCGCCCGCAGGACTCGGTCGAGCTGGCCGCGCTGATCCTGGAGGAGGCCGAGGTCGCGGTCGTCCCCGGCGAGGCCTTCGGCACGCCCGGCTACCTGCGCCTGTCGTACGCGCTCGGCGACGAGGACCTCGTCGAGGGCGTGAGCCGGATGCAGAAGCTGCTGGCCGAGGCGAAGGACTGACGCTAATCGCACTCCACGCGCGCGTGCGGGCCGTCTCCCCCGGGGAGGCGGCCCGTTGTCGTACCACCTCGCGCACCGCTCGCCAGTGCGAGCAAGGCCACTAACGGGGAATCCGCTACCGGTACGGCAGGTACGTACGGCAGGATCCTCGAATGGAGCACGTACGTGATGTCTCTGAGCTGCCGAAGGCTCATCTGCATCTGCACTTCACCGGTTCGATGCGGCCGGGCACCGTCCTGGAACTGGCCGACAAGTACGGCGTACGCCTGCCCGAGGCGCTGACCGAGGCCCTGACCAGCGGCGAACCACCGAGACTGCGGGCCACCGACGAGCGGGGCTGGTTCCGCTTCCAGCGGCTGTACGACGCTGCGCGCTCCTGCGTGAGAGAGCCCGAGGACATCCGGCGCCTGGTCCGGGAGGCCGCGGAGGAGGACCTGAGGGACGGTTCGCGCTGGCTGGAGATCCAGGTGGACCCGACGTCGTACGCCCCGCGCCTCGGCGGTCTCATCCCGGCCCTGGAGATCATCCTGGACGCGGTCGAGACGACCTCCCGGGAGACCGGCCTCGGTATGCGCGTCCTGGTGGCCGCGAACCGGATGAAGCACCCCCTGGACGCCCGCACGCTGGCCCGGCTCGCGGTCCGGTACGCGGACCATGGGGTGGTCGGTTTCGGGCTGTCGAACGACGAGCGCCGGGGCATGGCACGGGACTTCGACCGCGCGTTCCACATCGCGCGCGAGGGCGGCCTGCTGGCGGCCCCGCACGGCGGCGAGCTGACCGGCCCGGCGTCGGTCCGGGACTGCCTGGACGACCTGAACGCCTCCCGGATCGGGCACGGCGTGCGGGCGGCCGAGGACCCGAGGCTGCTCAAGCGCCTGGCGGACCGGCAGATCACCTGCGAGGTGTGCCCGGCCTCCAACGTGGCCCTGGGCGTCTACGAGAAGCCCGAGGACGTCCCGCTGCGCACCCTCTTCGAGGCGGGCGTCCCGATGGCCCTGGGCGCCGACGACCCGCTCCTGTTCGGCTCCCGGCTGGCCGCGCAGTACGACATCGCGCGCGTGCACCACGCCTTCACCGACGCCGAGCTGGCGGAACTGGCCCGTCAGTCGGTGCGCGGCTCGGCGGCGCCCGAGGACGTGAAGGCGGGGCTCCTGGCGGACATCGACGCCTGGCTGACCGCCCCGGTGTCCTGATCCGCGGTCACGGGCGGGCGGGCTCCTCGGCGACGGAGAGCCCGCCGAGCAGGGTGCGGGCGATGCGGGCGGCGAACGTGTCCACCGGGGGGCGCTCGCCGGTCGCCGTCGCCTCGTAGGAGAAGACACGCTGGACACAGGCGCCGAGGAGCAGGGCGGCGGCCGCGGCCGTGTCGGCATCGGGCCGGATCCGGCCGTGCGCCTTCTCGGCGCGCAGGTAGCCGTCCAGGGCCTGCATCGGCACATGGGGTCCCGCGCCGATGGTGCGGAGCGTGTCGTCGAGCTTCCGCTTGAGCTGCTGCTCCGCGTACAGGGACGCGGTGATCGGGAAGCTCTCCTCGTAGAAGAGGGCGGCCTGACGGGCGATCTGCGTCAGGTTGTCGTCCAGGCTGCCCCGGCCGGGTTCGACGGTGAGCTCGCCCAGGAGCGGGAGGAGTCGCGGCAGCCGCTCGGTGAGCACGTGCACGAACAGCTCTTCCTTGCTGGGGAAGTACTTGTAGAGGGCTGCCTCGGAGCAGCCGGCCGCCCTGGCGATCTCCTTGGTGGTGGCGCGGGCGAGGCCGAGGGTGCGCATCAGCTCGTGAGCGGCGTCGAGGATGCGGACGCGGGCCGGTTTCTGCTCCATGGCATCCAAGGATCACATGCCTTCTTCCGGCGATTGCTACGGACTTCCCGAGAACCCTTGACGGGTGAGTGAGTGTTTACCCACTCTAGAGAATGGAGGTGAGTGAATACTCACCTACCAGAGTCACCATCCCTGAGCGGGAACGGGAGCAGTCATGAATCTCACTGTGTTCGGCGCGACCGGCGGGATCGGCCGGGAGATCGTCCGCCAGGCGCTGGCGTCCGGCCACCGGGTCACGGCGGTCGTCCGCGACCCCGCCCGGCTGACCGTGACCGGCACGAGCCTGGAGGTGGTCCGCGCGGACCTCACCGACCCCGAGGTGATCCGCCCGGCGCTGACCGGCCGGGACGCGGTCCTGTCCGGCCTGGGCCCGCGCGGCCGGGGCGACGCCGGCGTCGCCACCCGGCTGACCCGCACGGTCCTGGCCGCCATGGAGGCGGAGGCCGTACGACGGCTGGTGGTGGTCAGCGCCGCGCCGGTGGGCCCGGAACCGGACGGCGACGGCCTCCTGGACCGCACCATGCGCGGCCTGGTCTCCGCGATCCTCAGGCCCGTCTACGACGACCTGCGCGAGACGGAGGCGGAGCTGGCCCGCAGCGCCACCGACTGGACCTCCGTGCGCCCGCCGCGCCTGCAGGACAAGCCGCTGACCGGCACCTACCGCACGGTGGTGGGCGGCTTCCCGCGCAAGGGACGCTTCATCGCGCGGGCGGACGTGGCCCACGCGATGCTGGCGATGATCGAGGACGCGGGGACGGTGAAGCAGGGGGTGGGCGTGGCGTACTGAGCCTCCCCCCGCGAGCCGGTGAGGCGTGCGTCCGTCTCCCTAGAGGCTGACGCCGACGGTCACCGGCTCGTTGACCAGGGTCACGCCGAAGGCCTCCCGGACTCCGGCGACGACCTCCCGCGCCAGTGCCAGCAGGTCCTCGGTGGTGGCCCCGCCCCGGTTGGTCAGCGCCAGGGTGTGCTTCGTCGAGATCCGCGCCGGGCCGCTGCCGTAGCCCTTGGTGAACCCGGCCTTGTCGATCAGCCAGGCCGCCGAGGTCTTGGTGAGGCCGTCCCCCGCGGGGTAGGCGGGCGGCTCGGCCGCGTCGCCCAGCCGCTCCCGCACGCGCGCGTGGAAGGCGGCGAACTGCTCGTCCGTGAGGATCGGGTTGGTGAAGAAGGACCCCGCCGACCAGGTGTCGTGGTCCTCGGGGTCGAGCACCATCCCCTTCCCGGCGCGCAGCTTGAGCACGGCCGCACGGGCCTCCGCGAGCGGCACCCGGTCCCCCGGCTCCACTCCGAGCGCCCGTGCGGCCTCCGCGTACCGCACCGGCGCCGACAGCCCGCCGGCGTCCTCCAGCCCGAACCGGACACGCAGGACGACGTACCGCTCGGGGTCGGCCTTGAAGCGGCTGTGCCGGTACGAGAACGCGCACTCCTCGTTGGTCAGCGTCACCGTCTCGCCGGACCGCCGGTCGTAGGCGACGACCTCGGTCACGGTCGAGGAGACCTCCTGCCCGTACGCCCCCACGTTCTGGATGGGCGTGGCTCCGGCGGATCCCGGGATCCCGGCCAGGCACTCGATGCCCGCGAGGCCCGCCTCGACGGTGCGGGCGACCGCGTCGGTCCAGACCTCGCCCGCCGCCAGCTCCAGCGCCGTGCCGCGCAGTTCGAAGCCGGTGGTGGCGATGCGCAGGGCGGTGCCGTCGAAGCCCTTGTCGCCGATGACCAGGTTCGATCCGCCGCCGATGACCAGCAGCGGGGTCCCGCCGACGTCGGCCGCGCGGACGGCGGCGATCACCTCGGCGTCGGTGGTCGCGGTGACCAGCCGGGTGGCGGGGCCGCCGAGCCGGAAGGTGGTGAGGGGGGCGAGGGGGGCGTCGTGGAGTTCCTGCACGCGCCCAAGACTACGAGACGCCGTCGGCGCTCCGGCCGTCGCGAGCGGCACGCGCGCGTGGGGCCCCGTCCGCACCGGAAACGGGGCCCCACGCGCGCGTGCCGTCAGCCGTCGTCAGCCGCCGACGGTCTCCAGTGCCGGGGTCGGCTCCCCCTCGGCCACCAGTCGCGCGGCGCGCCGTCGGCCGGGTATGGCCAGGGCGGCGATCCCGGCGAGGGCCACCACGGCCGCGCCGGTGACCAGGGCGGGCCGCAGTCCGTCCACGAAGCTCTGGGCGCTCTCGTAGCCGCCCTGGGCGGAGAAGATGGACGACATGACCGCGACGCCGAGTGCGCCGCCGACCTCGCGCAGCGCGTTGTTGGCACCGGAGGCGATGCCCTGTTCCCGCGGGCGCACGGCGGACATCACCAGGTTGGCGGCGGGGGCGAAGTACAGGGCCATGCCGATGCCGGAGATGACCAGGCCGGGCAGCTGAGCGGCGTAGGAGGCGTCGGCGGTGACGACGGAGGCCAGGTAGCCGAGCCCGGCGGCCTGCAGGAAGAGCCCGGTCGCGACGACGGGGCGGCCGCCGATGCGGTCGGACAGGATGCCCGCGATCGGCGCGACGATCATCGGCATGCCGGTCCAGGGCAGCATCCGCAGGCCCGCCTCGGTGGGCGAGTAGCCGAGCACGCCCTGCATGTACTGGCTGAGCAGGAAGATCGACCCGAACATCCCGAGGAACATCAGCAGGCTGGCGGCGTTGATGCCGGAGAACGCGCGGGACCGGAAGAGCCGCATGGGCAGCATGGGGTTCTTGGCGCGGCTGCCGTGGAGGACGAAGCCGACGAGCAGGGCCGCGCCGGCGGACAGCCCGGTGAGCACCAGCGGGGCGGTCCAGCCGTCGGCGGGGCCGCGTACCAGGCCGTACACGATCCCGAAGAGGCCGCCGCTGGCGAGCAGGGTGCCGGGGACGTCCAGCGGGGCGCCGGTGCCGTGCGACTCGGCGAGGCGGAACCGGGCGAGCGGCAGCAGGGCGATGCCGAGCGGCACGTTCAGCCAGAAGATCCAGTGCCAGGACACGTGTTCGGTGAGGCTGCCGCCGATGAGCGGTCCGGAGGCGACCGCGAGCCCGTTGACGGCCCCCCAGATGCCGTAGGCCATCCCGCGCCTTGCCTCGGGCACGGCCGCCGTCAGCAGGGTGAGGGTGAGCGGCATCATGATCGCCGCGCCGACGCCCTGCACCGCGCGGGCGGCGATCAGGGAGTCGATGCCGGGTGCCATGGCCGCGGCGGCGGAGGCGCCGGTGAAGACGGTGAGCCCGGCGAGGAAGAGCCGGCGCCGGCCGAAGCGGTCGCCGAGGGCGGCGCCGAACATCAGCAGGACGGCGAAGGTGAGCGTGTAGGCGCTCACGGTCCATTCGAGGTCGTCCAGGGCTCCGCCGAGGTCCTTGCGGATGGAGGGCAGGGCGGTGGTGACGACGAGGTTGTCGAGGGCCGCCATGAATCCGGCGACGCTGGTGATGACGAGCGCCCATCCGGCGCCTCGGCGACGTGTGGTCTCTTGTGACATCGCTCCCCCAGAGCGTGCATTCAGATAGTTATTGATCACTAAGTTTCCGGCCCATGAAAGGACCCGGCCGAGACGGCGGGCCGCCCCGTCAGCCGTCGCGCTTGCCGAGCCGTCCGGTGGTGCCGGCGTCCGGGTGCATCCCCTGCCAGACCCGATGCTCCGGCGGGAACCCCATGGCCGCGTAGGTGTTGATGAGCATTCCCTTGGCCAGGAAGGCCGTGGTGCGGTCGACGTCGGCCCCCGAGAGCAGGTGGACGGTGTCCCACAGCCGCCCCCAGCCGGCCCGCACGAGCTCGCCGAACTCGGGCTCGCCCTCCGCCTCGGCGGCCGCGACCGCGAGGTACGTCTGCATCTGCATCTGGAGCCACTCCGGCCGCTCCTGGATGAGCCGCACGTACGCGTCACCCATGGCGTGCAGGGCCTCTTCCTCCTGCACACCCTCGGCCGCTCTCTCGAAGAGCTCGCACATCTCGTCGATGCAGCGCTGCGCGGCGGCGGCGAAGATCGCCTTCTTGCCCGGGAAGAGCCGGAAGAGGTACGGCTGCGAGACCCCGACCCGCTTGGCGATCGCCTCGGTAGAGGTGCCGTAGTAGCCCCTCTGCGAGAACTCCGCGATCGCCGCGCGGACGACGCTCTCGCGCCGCTCCTCTGCGCTCATCCTGACCATGCGAGAAAGTTAGTACTCAATCACTAACCAAGTCAAGGGGCGTCCGGGAAGCGCTGCGGCGGCCGCCGGCCGCCGCAGCGTGGGCGCCGCTGACGCGGGAGGAGCGCCTGCTGTCACGGAAGGAGTGCCCCGCACACGGCAAGGAGTGCTCTCTCATACGGCAGGGCGCGCCCCGCACACGGCGGCCCGCCCCTCATACGGCACATGCGCCCCGTACACGGCAAGGAGCACTCTCATGCGGCGAAGAGTTGCGCACACGGCATCTACGCCCCCTACACGGCATGTCCGCCCCTCATACGGCAGAAGGCGCCCGCCCACGTAAGGAGCGCCCCGCAAGGGAGGGCGCCCCTTACCGATGTCGCCGGGCGCTCAGCCCAGCCGTACGACCGCCCTCGACATCCCCAGGACCTTCTGCCCGGCGCTGGTGGCCGTCAGGTCGACGCGCACGGTGTTGTCGTCGAGCTTCGCCGCGACCTTGCCGCTGACCTCGATCAGGGCGCCCTGCTCGTCGTTCGGGACGACGACCGGCTTCGTGAAGCGGACGCCGTAGTCGATGACCGCCCCCGGATCCCCGGTCCAGTCGGTGACCACACGGATCGCCTCGGCCATGGTGAACATGCCGTGCGCGATGACGTCCGGCAGACCGACCTCCTTGGCGAACTTCTCGTTCCAGTGGATCGGGTTGAAGTCCCCGGAGGCGCCCGCGTACCGCACCAGCGTGGCGCGGGTCACGGGAAAGGTCTGCGCCGGCAGTTCGGTGCCGACCTCGACGTCCTCGTACGCGATCTTCGACGTCATCGGATCCTCACGCCTCGCCTTCTTCTGCTTCCGCCGCGCGGGCCACCAGCTTGGTCAGGGCGCTCACCACGAGCTCCCCCGCCTCGTCGTGGACGTCACCGCGGATGTCGATGACGTCGTTGCCGGCGAGGGACTTGATGGCCTCGATGGTCGAGGTCACGGTCAGCCGGTCGCCGGCGCGCACCGGGCGCCGGTAGGCGAACTTCTGGTCGCCGTGCACGACCCGGCTGTAGTCCAGGCCGAGCTGCGGGTCCTCGACGACCTGGCCGGCCGCGCGGAAAGTGATCGAGAAGACAAAGGTCGGCGGGGCGATCACATCGGAATAGCCGAGCGCCTTGGCGGCCTCCGCGTCCGTGTACACGGCGTTGGTGTCGCCCACCGCCTCGGCGAACTCACGGATCTTCTCCCGGCCCACCTCGTAGGGCTCGGTGGGTGGGTAGGTCCGTCCCACGAAGGACTGGTCGAGCGCCATTGGCCCGGCACCTCCTGATGTCTGCTGTGATGCCCCACAAACTAGCGGGAAAGCCGTCCCCCGAAACGCCGTGAGGCCGCCCCCGAACGGGGACGGCCTCACGGACGAGCCTGTTTGTTATCGCGTCTCGCGGTGCGCAGTGTGCGCGTTGCAACGCGGGCAGTGCTTCTTCATCTCAAGACGGTCCGGGTTGTTACGCCGGTTCTTCTTGGTGATGTAGTTCCGCTCCTTGCACTCCACGCAGGCCAGCGTGATCTTCGGGCGGACGTCGGTGGCAGCCACGTGAGTGCTCCTTGACGAACGGGTGGGATGGTTTAACGCATAAAAGAGTAGCCGATCGAAGGACCGACCCCACAATCGGCTACTGTCAGTAGCGGTGACCGGACTTGAACCGGTGACACAGCGATTATGAGCCGCTTGCTCTACCGACTGAGCTACACCGCTTTGATGAGATCAGCCCCGCCTGGCGGCGGGACCTCTCACACCAGAGCCCCAATACGGAATCGAACCGTAGACCTTCTCCTTACCATGGAGACGCTCTGCCGACTGAGCTATTGGGGCGAGCGATGAAGACATTACACGCTCGGCCGCCGTTCACCCAAATCCGTTTCCCGCCGCCCTTCCCGCCCCCTGCCGCAGGGCTCCCGGCAGCCTCCCCAACCCCTGGCGGCACTTCCCGCGCGCGCGTGCCGAACCCTTCCCCGCACCTCCGACGACCACGGTCCGCGCAGGTCCGACGGCTCCGGTACGACTATTTCGCTCCTCCCCGCCGCACGCGGCTCGCCGCCCTAGGCTCGACTCACTCTGCGTGATCTTGAGTCCCATGCCTGGACCGACCCTCATGGAGCGCGATGCCCGACAGCCAGCCGCAGCCGCCCTCGTCGTCGTCCGATCCCCAGGGTTCCTCGGGCTCCTGCGACCCGGCCGCGCTCCTGCTGTCGGGCGCCCGGCTCACCGACGGCCGGACCGTGGACGTACGGCTGGGCTGCGGCCGCATCGAGGCGGTGGGTACGGCAGGCAGCCTGGCGCCGGGCCCGGCCCGCGGAGGCGGCGCGCGCGTGGACCTGAGCGGCTATCTCCTCCTCCCTGCCCCCGCCGAACCGCACGCCCACGGCGACACCGCGCTCTCCGGCGAACACGGCGGCCCCGTCTCCTACGAACCCGAGGACGTCCAGCGCCGCGCCACCGAGGCGGCCCTGCTCCAGCTCGGACACGGCGCGACCGCGGTCCGCGCGCACGTGCGCGTGGGCGACGTCCAGGGCCTCGGCGCCCTCGCCGCCGTCCTCCAGGCGCGCCGCTCGCTGCGCGGGCTCGCGGAGCTCACGGCGGTCGCGATGCCGCGGGTGCTGACCGGGATCGCCGGCGCCGAGGGGCTCGCGATACTGCGGGACGCCGCGAAGATGGGCGCCTCCGTGGTGGGCGGCTGCCCGGACCTGGACCCCGATCCCGCGGGCTACGCGGAGGCGGTCCTGGAAGTGGCCTCGGAACACGGCTGCCCGGTCGACCTGCACACGGACGCCACGGACCCGGCCCGGCTGGCCAGACTCGCGGCGATGGCGGGCGGCATGCGCCCCGGTGTGGTCCTCGGCCCGTGCGCCGGGCTCGCGCGGCTGCCCGCCGAGGTGACCGCGCGGATCGCGGACCAGCTCGCCGCCGCCGGCGTCACGGTGGTGTGCCTGCCCCAGGGCGGCTGCGGCTCCGTCGACCGCCGCGGCACGGCTCCGGTACGGCTGCTGCGCGCGGCCGGCGTGCGGGTCGCCGCGGGCAGCGGCGCGCTGCGGGACCTGTCGAACCCGGTCGGCCGCGGCGATCCCCTGGAGGCGGCCTACCTCCTGGCCTCCCGCCACGGGCTGCGTCCCGAGGACGCGTACGAGACCGTGAGCGCCGCCTCCCGCGCCGCCCTGGGCCTCCCCGAGGTCCGCGTCGAGGCCGGTTTCCCCGCCGAGCTCCTCGCCGTACGCGGCGACCACCTGGCCGGCGCGCTCTCCCTCGCCTACAGCCGGATCGTGGTGCACCGGGGGCGCGTGGTGGCACGCACGAGCGCGGTCCGCGAGTACTGCAACTCTGCGGTGGCCGCGGAGCTGGGGCTACCGCGACAGGGCCGGGGAGGACTGTCCTGAGCGGCATGGGCGGGTGACGGCGGTGCGGACGCCGTCGGGTGGACGGGGGCGCCGAGGGACGGGCGGGAGCGCGGGCGCCGTCGGGTAGGCGGGACGGGGACGAGCGGGCGCGAGCGCCGAACCCCGGACCGATGCCGACGCCGACGCGGACGCGGACGAGCGGGCGTGCGCATGGGGGCGCGCGGTGTGCGGTGTGGCGCGCGCCCATGACGCCCGCACCGGGCCGGTGTGTCCGGTGGATCGTCACGCGCGCCTGGGGCGCATGAAGTCATGCGGCGGAGGCGGGGCTTCGGGCGTACGGTCTGAGACATGCGCATTGTCATCGCTGGTGGTCATGGTCAGATCGCGTTGCGGCTGGAGCGGCTGCTCTCCGCGCGCGGGGACGAGGTCGCGGGGATCATCCGGAAGGCCGAGCAGAGCGACGACCTGCGGGCGGTCGGTGCCGAACCGGTGCTGCTCGACCTGGAGTCGGCGTCGGTCGAGGAGGTCGCGGAGCAGCTGCGGGGGGCCGACGCGGCGGTGTTCGCGGCCGGCGCGGGACCAGGGAGCGGCGCGGCCCGCAAGGAGACGGTGGACAAGGGCGCGGCAGTGTTGTTCGCGGACGCGGCCGTGCGCGCGGGCGTACGCCGTTTCGTGGTCGTCTCCTCGATGGGCGCGAACCCGGCGCACCGGGGCGACGGGGTCTTCGACGTGTACCTGCGGGCCAAGGGCGCGGCCGACGCGTACGTGACCCGGCAGAGTGCCCTGGACTGGACGATCCTGCGCCCCGGTTCCCTGACGGATGCTCCGGGCACCGGTCTGGTGCGTCTGGAGGCGCACACGGGCGGGGGTGCGGTCACCCGGGACGACGTCGCCGCCGTGCTGGCGGAGTTGGTGGACACCTCGGCGACGGCCGGCCTGACCCTGGAGCTGATCGGCGGATCGACACCGGTCGGCGTGGCCGTGAAGTCGGTGGCCGGGAACTGAGTTCTCAGAACAGCGGCAGCTGCCCCGGGAACTCGGGCACGACGTAACCGTCCAGCGAGGGCTGGACGTCCCCGATCGGGGCCTGCTGCCGCGAGCCGGAACAGGAGACCAGTTCCCCGGTCTCGCGCGCCCCGGGCGGGTCGTGCCGCGCGAAGCGGCCTGCCACGACGGCGATTTCACGGCGGCACACCGGGCAGGTTCTGCGTCGGGAGGACATGCGTTCAGTGTGCCCCGGGGCCACGGCGCGCACGACGGGCCCAGCCGTCGGCCGCAGTACGGGCGACGCACCCACATGATCTTCATCACGCCACGGCGTCCACGCCGTCCGACGCCGTTCCAGGCGTGCGCCCCGGCACATGACGAAGGGCCTGTGACCTGCTTGACAGCAGGTCACAGGCCCTTCGTTCCCGTGTGGCGGCGCCAGGATTCGAACCTGGGAAGGCTGAGCCGGCAGATTTACAGCGGGACGGTTACAGGGGCTTTGAGCTGCCGATTCACGCTCCCGATGCATTCCTGGGGGACGCATGGGGGATCAAGGCGCCCATCCCGCCTAGGTAGGGATGTCCGGCGCCTAGTTCTCATCCGTGCCTGTTGCGTCGGGATGGTAGAGACGACTGAAGTTGCCCACCCTGCGCGGGTCATGAGCCTCACCGTCTGTGTAGGTATCCATGGGGATCATCTGACCGTCTGCAAGGACGAGCCAGGCTATGAGCGGGTACGCCTGGACACTACCGTCGGCCTGCTTGTACTCGGCCCGCCACCCTCCTCCGGGAAGCGCGGCTACCACAGGGTTGCTCTTGGGGTCGATTGTCATGAGGTAAGTCTGACCCTGGTCAATGAGCTGGACTGGCAATCTGCACTTATCCGGCGCGAACGGCTCGCTCCGGCCCGTTGGACGTGTCGACTACGCGCTTGCCTGATGAGAACTCGCCGCCGCCTCGGGAACGAGTCGGCTCGTGAAGCCCCGAGACGCGAGTCGTTCGTACGCGCTGATCACGTCGCCGGGTACTTCCTGCGCAATCATGAAGCCGTGAGCCGGATAGATCAGCAACCGCTGTAGCGACCCAACGAGCATGTCGATGACAAGGTGCGCGTCCCGGATCGAGTCAATGTATTCGGGGAGCGTCATGGGCGTAGACGCGCTGACAAACTCTGCCTGCGGCCACAGCTTGCGGGCCGTGGCGTAGGCCCGCCGTTCCTCGTACGGCTTACTGACGAGAAGCACTGAGGAAGCATCGATTCCGCGCTCTTCGAGAAGGGCGCGGGACAGAGTGATGTTCTGGCCGGTGTTCCGGGCCCGAGGCTCGACAAGGATGGCGTCCGCAGGAACACCCAGTTCAAGCGCCCGGTCCCGGTAGTGCTCGGCTTCCCCTCGCGGCATGCGGTCCTGGGTGGTCCGGCTGGTCGCCCCTGTGAAGACGATCAGCGGCATCATGCCGCGCCAGTAAAGGTCGACGGTGGTGTCAGCCACACCCAGGTCATGACTACCCAGACCAATGCCAACCGAGCAGGGGCGCGGTTCGTGGTGCATCTGCTGGTAGTCCCACAGAAGCTGAGTGTCCTCCCAGTCCTGTACGGAGATCACGGCGAGCCTTCCTTGTCCTGGTCGCGGGCTGAGTCAGGAACCTTGAACTCGTACTCCCAGGCGAATCGGGAGGCCGAGTGGATACCGACTGCGAACTCAACCACCGTGCCATCCGCCGTGTAGGTGGTTCGGTGAAGCTCCACCACGGGTTCACCTGCCGGAAGCTGTAGCAGCTTCACCTCTTCCGCCGTGGGGACGCGGGCGAACAACCCCTCTTTCATATGATCAATCTCGTACCCAGCGTCGTACAACACCCTGTATCCACCGCCACGGCCAGCAGGCCCCGGGGTGGGGTCGACAATGCGTGTCCCCTCGACGTGTTCGGGCCGGTAATAGCTGGTCAGGGTATGGGTCGGCTGGACGCCCTCCTTGACGAGTCGGGCACGAGCGTAAACATCCGAGCCGACCGGCACACCGAGGCCTTCAGCGACGAGATCGCTCGCCTTGACTCGGCTCACGGTCTGCGTCTGCTCGTTGCGCTTGTACGCACGGCCCGAAGCGACGCGGTCTGCGATAAACGCGACCTCATCACCGTCGCGCCACTTCACCTTGTCGTACCGGGCGATACCGAGCCGCTTGAGCGGGGTGCGCGGCCGCACGACTGTGCCGTGACCGCGTGACGACGTCACCAGCCCCTCGGCCTCAAGCGCCTTGTATGCCTGGTGGACCGTGGATTTGGAGCCTTCCCCTGCCTCGACAAGGTCTCTGATCTGGGGCAACTGGGCCCCGGGTGCGTACTCGCCACTTCGGATCTGTTCCGCGAGCCGATCCGCCAGCTCGCGCCACTTGGGTGCCACAGCCGAACTCCCTTCGATGCGAACCAGTGAAGCACAGTCCCAGGACTGTTGACAGTCCCGGGACTGCGTGCCATCTTCATCTCAGGCCGCTCGCAGTCCTAGGACAGCGAACGAGAAGGGCTCTTCCTTGGACTGCTTCTTCGCCGTGTCGGTTCGGGATGGCTCGTGCACGTGGGGCCCCGAGCTGGTCGTTCCTTGAGAACTCAACAGCGTGACGAGGTGGCCGCCTCCTCCGATAAGGCGGCCGGCGCGGCAAAGGACCGCGCACTTCTCGACCTTTCCGCAGCTCAAGGGCAGCGGGCCGGTTGCCTCCGCTGCACGTCTCGTACGTGCGGCGATGAGGGGAGCCGGGTCTTCCGACTTCAACGGCGAGCGGTCCCCGGGGTGCCACCCGGGGACCGCGACGGGCCGTTCCTATGCGAGAGGAACACGACCCTATGAACCCCATCGTGACTGTTCAGGACGCTGTTACCGGGTTCGCCGACTGGGGCGAGCCGACGGACGCAGAACTGGACGCGATCGAGATCGAGATGCCCGTGATCCTGGCGGACGTCGACCTGTTGGACGCGCAGATCATCACCCTGGACCGCACCCCCACCGAGCTGGACATCCGGCGCCTGCGCCGGGCCCGCCGCCGCGCGCTCGCCGCCCGCGTCGCCCTGATCAACCGCACGGCCGGTGAGACCCTGCCCGGCGGTGCGGCATGAGGAACATCAACGTCAAACGGCTGGTGACCGTGCTGCCTGCGGTCGCGATGACCGGCGTGTCCATGGTGCTCACCCTGGCCGTGGTCGTGATGTGGCTGGGGGAGTCGATGCCCAAGGGCGTCGCCCTGGTCGTCGGTCTGGGTATCGACGGCGGATGGCTCGCCACCCTCGCCTACGAGCGCCGCCTTGCAGCGCAGGGCGACCACAGCAACGCCGTGACCGGTGTCGGCTGGTCGTTCGGTGCGGTCGCCTCGGGTGTCCTGATCGCTCACGCCCTGCTCGCCGACGAGACGTCGATGGGCGCGTGGCTGGCCGTGGCATGGCTGCCGCTCGCCGCAAAGGCGCTGTGGCTGGTCCACGGTCTGTGGGAGCGGACCGCGCTCACCCCGGCCGCGCTGGACATGATCCGGGGCATTCAGCAGGATGCCCGCGACGACGCGGCCGTGGCCCGTGCCCGCCTGCGGGCGGAAGCGTCCACGGAGGAGACGCGGCTGACGGCCGTGACCGAGGCCGGGGCCCGCGTCGCACGCGTTCAGGCGGGGACCGCTCAGACGCTCGCTGAGGCGTGGTCGAAGCTGGAGACGGCCCGCAAGGGTGCGGGCACCGGGCGGGCTCTGACCAGTGTGACGAGCCGCGTCACGTCCGACGTCACACCCTCGTGGGAGCTGCCGGTGTGGGGCCCCAGTGAGTCGGTTGCGGCGCTGGAGCAGGCCCCCGCGCTCACCGATGACGCGCTGGACGTCCTGGTCGATGAGATCCGGCTCAGCGAGGATCCCGCCCTGTCGTATCGGGAGATGGCCACCCGCTTCCGCGCGGCCGGCCACTCCGCCTCCGAGGTCCGTCTCCGGGCTGCGTGGAAGCGCGTGGTGGCCTGATGTCCGCCGCGTGGGGCAAGTGCTACGACCCGTCCGGCGCGCTGTACGGAGTGCCCACCTACCCCTGGAAGCTCGCCCCCGACGGGTACGCCACCCGCCGCCAGTTACGGGCCCGCGGCCTGCGTCCCGGCGGGCAGCCGGTAGCGGCGCAGGTCATGCGGATGAACCGCAGGACCGGGACGCCCAGGGTCGCCTACCTCTACCACGTCGACCGCGCGCTGCCGGTCCGGCCGATGACGTCGCGTAAGTGGGGGTGCGCTCGCTCTCGCGATGCTCGCCCGCCAGACCTGCCCGAAGTGCCAGCTCACCTACAGCTACTGCATACCGACGTCGCTCGGGATGTGCGTGCTGTGCGCCTACCCGGAAGGGACTGCCTGACATGGGCAACAACTCCGAGATCCGCCGTATCGACCGCGAGATCGTCAAGGCCGAACGCAAGCTGGTGGCGGCCCGTGAGGGCGAGTTGTGGCCGCTGACCGGCTCCGAGAAGCGCAAGGTCCTCACCGCGCTGGCCGGCGGTTCCCGCAGCGTCCTGCGGGGCAACAGCCCCTCCCGCGCCGAAAGCAAGCTGGACCGGCTCTCCGACCAGATCGAGACCCGCCTTCAGACCGAGCTGCGCGCACTGCACACCGCGCGCGAAACGCTGGTGAGCGAGGACGCCAAGGCCAAGGCCAAGAACACGGCGGCGGGCAAGAAGTCCTCCGGGTGGTGGTGAGCATGACCGCCCGCTGCCCCGCGGCTCACCCCGACGACCCGACCCCGTGCGTCGGTCCGGTCGCGGTGACCGTGCTGGACGCGTTCAACGCGGGCGCGGACGGGTGCGAGCACCACGGCGCCCGCCTGCTGGCCAGCCTGGACGGGGGGCGCGTCTACCCGCTGCCCGACGCCCCGGCCGGTGCCGCCATCCGCGTCTTCACCGCCGCCGACACGACCCGCCCCTTCTGCTGGGTCGACGGCCCCCGCACCCGCCCGGACCAGCTCAGCCGTGCCGAGAACCGTGCGCGGTGCGCCGATCTTCCCTCTCTCGCCTCCCGCTCAGGAGACCTGCCGTCATGACCGAACCCGCCCCGGACGACACCCCGATGGGCACCGTCCACCACCTCGACACCCGCCGCATCGCCGACCGCGAGAGCGGCCACACGGCCCCGGTCGTCGACCTGGCCAAGCCCGCCACCGACACCACCACCACGGCCCCGGCCGCCGACCCGGTTTCGGAGGGTGAGGCGGTGGACCGGGCGGACAACCCGCTGGCCGACTGGCTCGCCCTGCCCGACACCGACGTCCTGCCCGCGTGGGCGCGTTCGCGTGCCTCAGTCCTCGCGAACGTCCGCGCGTTCGGCCGGCTCACCTGGTGGCACACCCGCTACCACGGCTTCCGCACCCCCAAGTACCTGGTCAAGACCGTGCTGCTGGCCGCCCGTGGTTTCTTCCGGGCCGCCGTCGGCCTGTGGCCGACGCTGTCGGCGCAGGACCACACGGCGGCCGTGCGGGCCCTGCGCGCCCAGGTCAAGGCCAAGCCCGAAGACGTCGACCTCGCCGTCCGCTTGCAGGCAGCCCACTACGCCCGCACGCAGACGCGGCGTTGGCGGTTCGGGGCCGCCGCCGTCGCGGTCACCGCCGCCGCAGTCGGCATCGCGCTCGCCCCGCCCCTGTTCCAGATAGGGGCAGCGGCGGCCGTGGTGACCCCGCTGGCCTACCTGGGGCGGGGCAAGGAAACCCGTCTGCTGGACCAGGCGGCGCCGCCGCTGAAGGTGGACATGTCCTCCCAGCAGCTCAATGACGCGCTGCGGGCCGCCGGCCTCCTCAAAAGCGGTGGCGGCAAGGACGACAAGGACCTTCCGAAGGTGCACTGCACGATGGGCCCGGTCCGGGACGGCCGTGGCTGGGCCGTGATCTTCGACATGCCCCGCGGCGGCGGCAAGACCGCCTCCGACGTCCTCGCCAAGCGTGAGGTGATCGCGCAGGAACTCGGGGTCGACGAGATCCAGGTCATCATGTCCCGCGTCCGCGCGGCCAAGGGCGGCAACGCCGGCCGCGTCTCCATGTGGGTCGCCGACGACGACCCCTACCTGGGACCGCTCAACCCCTCGCCGCTGTCGAAGGCGGAGCGGTTCTCCATCTGGGAGCCGGTCCCCTTCGGCCAGGACGCCCGCGGCAACCGGGTGGCCGTGCCGGTCATGTGGCAGTCGATGTTCTTCGGCGGCCTGCCCCGCCGGGGCAAGACGTTCTCCCAGCGTCTGCTCACCGCGGCCGGTCTGCTGGACGCCTACGTGCGCCACTACGTCGCCGACGGCAAGGGCGGCGCCGACTGGATGCCCATGAAGGCCTGCGCGCACCGGCTCGTCATGGGCGCGGAGGACGACGCGATCGAAGCGCTGAAGGCCATGCTCAAAGAGCTGCTGGCAGAGATGGAACGGCGGTTCGCGCTGCTGCGGGACCTGCCCGCCTCCGTGTGCCCGGAGGGCAAGCTGACCCCGGACATCATGGTCAAGTACAACCTGCCGGTCATCTTCGTCACCATCGACGAACTGCAGGAGTACTTCACCGCGATGGACCGCGAGGACCGCGACCAGGTCATCGACGACCTGTGCCGCGTCGCCCGCCGCGGGCCCGCCGCCGGGTTCATCTCCAACTTCGCCTCCCAGCGTCCCGACGCCGAATCGGTGCCGCCGAAGCTGCGGGAGATCATCACCATCCGCTACTCGACACAGGTCGTCGACCGCACCAGCTCCGACATGGTGCTGGGCAAGGGAAAGGCCGCGCAGGGCGCGGACGCCTCCGTGCTCTCCGAGGACCACAAGGGCGTAGGCGTCCTGGTCACCGGCCCCGCGTCGTTCGTGACCGTGCGCGCCGACTACCTCGACGGCCCCGGGTTCGCCGCGCTGTGCCGCAAGGGGCGCGCCCTGCGGGAGGCGGCCGGACAGCTCACCGGGGACGCGGCCGGCGACGTCACCGCCGCCGCGGATGCGGCCGGGGTGAGCGTGCCCGCGATCGTCTCCGACGTCCTGGAAGTCATGCGGCACTCCCCGCGCATGTTCACCACCGACCTGCTCGCCGCCCTCGTCAACCTCGACGAGGACGTCTACGGCGACTTCAACGCCGAACGCCTCGCCTCCGAACTGGAGTCGGCCGGGGTGAAGCGGACCAGCAAGCAGGTCAAGATCAGCGGCGCCAACGGGGCCGGCTACCAGCGCCGCGACATCGAGGCGGCGGTGCCTGCCGAGATCCTGCTGAGCGTCGGCAGGTAAAGCCCTCCCCCTCTACCCCACCCCGCACCGGGCCCCCTCCGCGCCGCCGTTCACGGCCTTCCGTGACCGCCCGGAAGTAGAGGGGGCTCTTTACCCCGGTAGAGGGGGAGGTAGAGGCCCCTGACCTGCAAGGTAAGGCCGGTAAAGGGGGCTTTGCGGCCCCCTGCCCAACCCCTCCCAACGCCCCGTTTCAGGGGTGCCCCCCTGCCTGCCCACGAACCCCCGGAAGGGATCCCGCATGCACCCCGAGACCACCCCCGACGCGCTCAACAAGGGCGTCCGGATGAGCGACGACGTGGCCGCCGCCGAAGCACGCCGGATCATCGCCGACGCCTACAAGCCCACCCCCGACACCCCGACCGCCTACCGCGACGACAGCCCGCTTCCCCCCTACGGCGACACACCCCCGGTCATGCAGCCGGACCGGCGGATCGTGCCCGCGTGGGCCGCCGGGACCGCGGTTGCCGGCGTCGGAGTCGGCTCCGCATTCGTCGGCGTCGGGTGCGGTGTCTGGCTCGCCTGCCAGGGATTCGCCGCCGTCTCCCTCACCAGCGTTCTGTTCGTCACCCTGCCCATCGCCGCCGTGGCCGGGGTGTTCGCCGCGATCGGTACCGCCCTGCGCTCACTCAAGGGCGTCCACACCGAAACCCACCACCACTACCGGGGCCCGGTCAGCCAGCACCACACCACCAGCAAGACCTACGGGCTCTCCGCCCGCACCCACAACCAGCACACCAGCTAGCTACGCCAAGGGCGGCCCCCGTCTCGCCAAAGTCCGGGACCGCCCTTGCTCAACCAGGACCAACCAAGGAACTGGAGAACTCCAGAATGACCCAACTCACGGTCATCCGGCGAGCGGACGGACCGGCCGCGTTCGCCGCTCTCTTCCTGCGCCTGTTCGGGCGCCCGCCCCGGCTACTGGATCTGTACTGCTGCCAGGGCGGCGCCGCCAAGGGCTACGCCGACGCCGGATTCGACGTGACCGGCGTCGACATCGCTCCCCAGCCGCGCTACCCGTTCCGGTTCGTGCAGGCGGACGCCATCGCGTTCGTGCTGGAGCACGGGGCAGAGTTCGACTTCATCCACGGCTCGCCGCCGTGCCAGCATGACAGCGACTGCCAGCGGATCCAGGGCAACGCCCACCCCGACCTGATCGCTCCCACCCGCACCGCCCTGGAGACCACCGGGCGCCCGTGGGTGATGGAGAACGTCGGGGGCGCCCTGCCCAAGCTGCGCGGTCCGGTGATGCTGTGCGGGCAGATGGTCGGCCTGGCCAACTACCGGCACCGGTACTTCGAGACCGGCGGCGGCTTCGCCCTGGAGCAGCCGGACCACCCGGCGCACCTGGTCCCGCAGGCCAAGATGGGCCGCCCCGTCCCGCCGGGCCACTACGGGCAGTTCGTCGGCAACTTCTCCGGCGTCGAACTGGCCCGCCGCGTCCTCGGGGTTCCGTGGATGAACCGCGACGGCATCCGCGAGTGCATCCCGCCCGCCTACGCCCACCACATCGGCCGCGCCGCCCTCGCCCAGCTCACCAACAGCGCCCTGGGGGTCGCGGCATGAGCGAGCACCTGCGCACCGCCCTGCGTCTGGCAGCCGACGGCCTGCCGGTGCTGCCGCTACGCCGGGGAAAGCTGCCGTTCGGGAACTGCCCCGCCTGCGCACAGAACGCGTGCGGCGGCCGTCCGAACATGAAGGCGGCGGGCGCCTGCACCTGCCCGGCGCCGTGCCACGCGTGGGCCGCCGCGACCACCGACCCCGCCGCCATCGCCTCGCCGGCATGGGCGCCGGCGTGGCGGCACGCGGCGGCCGTGGCCTACCACCCCGGCGGCGCCGGCATCACCGTGGTCGACCTGGACAACCCCGCCGCCATCGCATGGGCCCGCGCCACCCTGCCCACCACCCGCACCGTTGCCACGACGCGCGGAGAGCACTGGATCTACCGCGGCACCATGCCATCCGCCAACGCTGTCCGGCCCAGCGTCGACATCAAGTCTCTTTCCGTGTATGCCCGTTGGCTCGGAAACGGCACGGGCGCCACGGCCCCTCTGCCGGACGCTGTGCGCGCCCTGGCAGTAAAGGAACCGACCGCGCCCCGCAGGGCGGCACGCAGCTTCACAGAGCCTCTAGGGGCCCGTGGAGGCCTATGCCCGCACCGCACACCGACCTATCTGGACCGTGGCGTGTCCATGGCCGTACAGCGCATCACCGAGGCCCGCAGCGCCGTCCACGCGACCGTGTACCGCACGTTCCTCGCGGTGCTGTCGACACACGGCCGGTGCGGCTGCCTCACCGACGCCCATGTCGGCCGACTGTTCACCGCCGCGCAGGCCAAGGGCGAATCCCCGAGGCACTGCACCGACGCGTGGACCAACGCCCTGACCACGTTGGGACTGTGACCGTGTCCGACGACGAGAAGAACCCCGCCCGCAAGGTCATCACCGACTACGCGCAAGCGCACTTCCGGTACTTCCGCACCGTGGACGGGACCGTGTACGCGCAGCGCACCGGCCACCCCGTGGCCCGCCCGATCCGCTCCCAGGGAACGACCGGCAGCCACCGGCAGGAACTCATGGTCGGCCTCTTCCGTGACGGGGTCGGCGTCTTCAACGGAACCGCCCTCAAGGAGGCGTTGGACTTGATCGAGGCACTCGCCCTCACCGAGCAGGTACAGCCCACCCACATCCGCGTCGCCCCCGGCTTCGACGGCGCCAGCTGGCTCGACCTCGGCCGCGACGACGGGCAGTCCGTCCGCATCCACCCCACCGGCTGGGACATCCGCGTCCCCGACCCCGAAGAGGTGTGCTGGCGGCGCACCCAGCTCACCGGGGAACTCCCGATGCCCGCCAAGGACACCAACGGCAAGGGCATCGACCTGCTGATGCGGCTGTGCAACTTCGCCGACGCCAAGACCGAGGCTCTCGCCATCGCGTGGCTCATCGGCTGCCTGGAGCCGTCCGCACCCGTCCCCGCCCCGTTCCTCACCGGCCCGCAGGGCGCCGGCAAGTCCACCGGCGGCCGGATGCTCGTGCGGATCATCGAGGGCATGACCGGCGACCTGCGCAGGGCGCCCAAGGACGAAGAGAACATGATCACAGCGGTCGCGGCCGGATGGATCACCGCCCTGGACAACCTCTCCCACCTGCCCCCGGACCTGTCCGACCTCATGTGCTGCGTCATCACCGGAGCCGAGAGCATCAAGCGCGCGCTGTTCACCGACGGCGACGTCGTCCGCTCCCGCTACCGCCGGCCCATGCTGCTGACCGGTATCGACGTCGGCGTCATCCGCCCCGACCTCGCCGAACGACTCCTCACCCTGCGCCTGGAACGCCCCCGGGTGCGGCGCACCGAGGCGGAGCTGTGGGCGGAGTACGCCGAGATCCTGCCCGTCGTTCTCGGCTCCCTGCTGGACCTGACCGTCAAGGTCCGCGCAGTACAGGCCGAGACCCCCACCGATCTGCGCATGGCCGACTTCGCCCACCTGTGCGCCCAACTCGACACCGCCACCGGCTTCGGGACCCTGGAGGCATACCGGGCCAGCCTGGACGACCTCAACGACGACGTGATCGAGGGCGATCTACTGGCCCAGACGGTCCTCAAGCACGCCGCCGAACTCACCCCGGGCGAAGAGGTGCGGATGACGTCGGCCGAGTGGCTGCACACCCTGAGCGCCCTCTACAGCGGCGAGGAATGCCGCCCCTTGCCCAAGGGCTGGCCCACCACCGGCAAGGTGCTCTCCGACCGGCTCAGGCGCATCCAACCCACCCTGGCCGCGCGGGGCGTCCTCGTTGACTGGGGCCGCACCAGCGCCGCCCGCTACATCGAACTCAGCCGCCAGGCCCCGCCCCCGCCGCCCGAGCAGCAGACCGCGTTCTGACACCGCCGCACGTGCGGACAAGCAAGAAGAGCACGCCGCGCCGGGGGTGCTCCTCTTGCTGTTCGGCGGCGGCGGCCGCCCTGCACAGGTCGCGCCGCGAAGCGGCTCGTTCTTCAAGCCCTGAGCGGACGTACTGACCACAGACACCCCCCTTCTTTTTCCTAAGTAGGGAAGACCTGCGTCACTGCGTCACCGAGGGCCTGACAGACGGCCGCTGACCTGAGGCAACAGCGGTGACGCAGACGGCGAACGCTGCGTCATCCCGCGTCATCAGCGTCACCCCGTGACGAGCGCCCGTGTCATCGGTGACGCAGAGCCCGCCGCGCTGCGTCACCAGAACCCGCAGGTCAGAAGCCTGATTGACGCACGTGACGCAATGACGCAGAAATCCCAGCTTCGGACAGCACAGACCACCCCGCCCCGAGACCAGAGCAAGCGAGGAGTAGCACTGTGGCCCGCCCCAAGATGCTCAAGCTTCCCGAAGTCCTCGAAGAGATCGACATGAGCCGCGCCGCCTTCTACCGGATGCGCGCCCGCGGCAAGGCCCCCAAGCTCATCAAGCTCCCCAACGGGCAGATCCGCTGCCGCCGCGACGACCTCGACGCGTGGTGGTCGTCCATGGAAGAAACCGCCGCCTGACCTCCGCGTACGCGCCCGAGACACGAGGGGCCCGCCTCACGCGGGCCCCTCTGGAGTTTGCATGCCACTGACCTACGACGTCCGCCTCTACTCCATCGAGATCCGCAAGGACCGCCCGAAGCCTTACCGGCTCCGTTGGCTGGTCGGGGAGCGCAAGCACTCCAAGAGCTACACGCTCAAAGTGCAGGCAGAGGGCCGCCGCTCGGAACTCATGTCCGCCGTGCGACGCGGTGACCAGTTCGACGAGGAGACGGGCCTGCCCGTGTCCGAACTGCGCGCAAAGCAGGGCGCCATCACCTGGTACGAGCACAGCCGCGCCTACGTCGACCGCAAGTGGGCACTGGCGCCGGCGAAGTCGCGAAAGAACTACGCCGACGCGCTCGCCACCATCACCCCGGCACTCGTCAAGACGAAGACGGGAATGCCGTCCCCGGCCCTTCTGCGACGCGCCCTGTACGGGTGGGCGTACAACCGCAACCGCTGGAACGAGACCCCGCCGGACGACGTGGCCGGCGCCCTGGCGTGGATCGCCAAGCACTCCATGCCGGTCTCCGCACTGGAAGACCCAGCAACCGTCCGCCTGGCCCTGGACGCTCTCGCCCTACGGCTGGACGGGAAGGAGGCGTCACCGCGCACCGCGAAGCGAAAGCGGGCGTGCCTGAGCGACGTTCTCGGACTCGCCGTCGAAGAGCAATACTTCGCCATGCCGGTCAACCCGCTCACAGCCGTGAAGTGGACTGCCCCGAAGTCAGTTGAGGCAGTGGACCCCGAGAGCGTCGCCAACCCGCGCCAAGTCCGCGCCCTGCTGGCAGGAGTGCGCGAGCAGGGGCCCCGCGGGAAGCATCTGGAAGCGTTCTTCGGATGCCTGTACTACGCGGCCATGCGCCCGGCTGAGGCTGCCGCACTGTGCGTCAGTCAGTGCCACCTCCCCGAGACAGGGTGGGGCATGCTCACCCTGCGCCAGGGCATCGTTCGGGCCGGGCGGAGCTGGACGAACGACGGGGCAGCGCACGAGACCCGCCACCTGAAGGCGCGGGCCAAGAAGGATTCCCGCCCGGTGCCGATCCCGCCGCACTTCGTCCGGATGCTGAGGGAGCACATCGCCACGCACGGCACGGCACCCGACGGCCGGCTCTTCCGGACGAGCCGCAACGGCCTGCTTCAAGAGACCGGCTACGGGGAGGTTTGGGCAAAGGCTCGCCAAAATGTGCTGAGCGAAGCCGAGACGTCCTCACTGCTCGCCCGCCGTCCCTACGACCTGCGGCATGCCGGGGTGTCGTTCTGGCTCAGTTCCGGCGTGGACGCCATGGAGTGCGCCCGACGGGCCGGCCACAGCATCGCGGTACTGCACAAGGTGTACGCCAAGGTGCTCGACCAGACGCGGGAACATGCCAACAGCCGGATCGATGCAGCACTCCGGGAGTGGAATCAACCCGAGTGATCATGCTCACCCCCGGGGGACACCTGGGGGACACGCACTGACCGACAGCGGGATTTGGGCGGTACGAGGTGAGACACGCCCACGTCCCGTCCACGCCGAATCGAACGGGGCCGATCAATGAAAAACCCCCTCTGACCAGGCTAAGAACCTGTTCAGAGGGGGCTTTCCCCAGTGTGGCGGCGCCAGGATTCGAACCTGGGAAGGCTGAGCCGGCAGATTTACAGTCTGCTCCCTTTGGCCGCTCGGGCACACCGCCGGGGTTTCGCCACCAGATCGAACCGCTTTTCGGCGGTGCTCCCTGGCAACGACGTAAACAATACCCGATCCACAGGGGTGCTCCGCCACCCGATTGATCGCCGCCCATAGGACGCGGGATGGCTAGGCTGGTGCGGATGCGGCCCGGTCTCCGCACCGGGCCCGGCGGTCGCCGTCGCACGCCGGAACGCATCCCGTTACGCCCCCTGATACAAGGAGCCACAGGACATGGCCGACTCCAGTTTCGACATCGTCTCGAAGGTCGAGCGGCAGGAGGTCGACAACGCCCTCAACCAGGCCGCCAAGGAGGTCTCGCAGCGCTACGACTTCAAGGGTGTGGGCGCCTCGATCGCCTGGTCCGGCGAGAAGATCCTGATGCAGGCGAACTCCGAGGAACGGGTCAAGGCGATCCTCGACGTCTTCCAGTCGAAGCTGATCAAGCGTGGCATCTCGCTGAAGGCGCTGGACGCGGGCGAGCCGCAGCTCTCCGGCAAGGAGTACAAGATCTTCGCGTCGATCGAGGAGGGCATCTCCCAGGAGAACGCGAAGAAGGTCGCGAAGATCATCCGCGACGAGGGCCCCAAGGGCGTGAACACCCTCGGCATCGGCTACTACGGCCACCGGCCGATGCCGGTCTCCGCCGACGACATCCTCTCCGTCGACGAAGC
>NZ_JBFAXI010000085.1:0-38547 GCF_040680735.1 Streptomyces sp. NPDC051987
AAAATCTTATACACGACCGGGGGCTTTGGGGGGGCGGCCCCCGACTATTGGCCCCCCGGGGCGGCCCCCCAACCCACCCCCCGCCCCACCCCTACGCGCGCGTGGCGTCGCTCTGCGTGGACCGTGCGGCCAAACAGACAGGCCGGTGCCCCTTACGTACAGGCCGGTCGCGGCTTACTCTGATCCCTGCTCGATAGTTACTCGCGAGTTAAACAACCAGCGCGAACCCCACCGTGAGTCAACCCCAGCCCCACTGAGCCAGCCGCACCGTCGCGGGCCCCGGAGGATGTCGTGACCGACACACAGACACTGATCGAGAACCGACCGCCGTCCGTGGCGGCCCTCTTCCTGGATCGCGTGGCGGCCACACCGGACGCCGAGGCCTACCGCTACCCGGTGCCCGCGGCCTCCGGCCAGGGCCCGGACGACTGGAAGTCGCTCAGCTGGGCGCAGGCCGCCGAGCGGGTCTACGCGATCGCCGCCGGTCTCATCGAGCTCGGCATCGAGCCCGAGCAGCGTGTCGCCCTCGCCTCCTCCACCCGCGTCGAGTGGATCCTCGCCGACCTCGGCATCCTGTGCGCCGGTGCGGCCACCACGACCGTCTACCCGCAGACCAACGCCGAGGAGTCGGCGTTCATCCTCTCCGACTCCGCGAGCCGCGTGCTGATCGCGGAGGACGCCGCACAGGTCGCCAAGGCCGTCGAGAAGCGTGCCGAACTGCCCGAGCTCACCCAGGTCGTCGTCATCGACCCGGCCGGCGTCGAGACCGGCGACTGGGTGATCACCCTCGCCGAACTGGAGCAGCGCGGCGCCAGGTACCTGGAGACCCACCCGGAGCTCATCAAGGAGCGGGTCGGGGCGATCACCAAGGACCAGCTCGCCACCCTCATCTACACCTCCGGCACCACCGGCCGCCCCAAGGGCGTCCGGCTGCCGCAGGACAACTGGTCGTACATGGCGAAGGCGATCGCCGCGACCGGGCTGATCAGCGGCGAGGACGTGCAGTACCTGTGGCTGCCGCTCGCCCACGTCTTCGGCAAGGTGCTCACCTCCGGGCAGATCGAGGTCGGTCACGTCACCGCCGTCGACGGCCGCGTCGACAAGATCATCGAAAATCTGCCGGTCGTGCAGCCGACGTACATGGCCGCCGTGCCGCGCATCTTCGAGAAGGTCTACAACGGCGTCGCCGCGAAGGCGCGCGCGGGCGGTGCCGCCAAGTACAAGATCTTCCAGTGGGCGGCGGACGTCGCCCGCGAGTACGCCAAGGTGACCCAGGACAACTTCCGGCGCACCGGCGCGGCGACCGCGCCCTTCGGGCTCGCCGCCAAGCACCAGGTCGCCGACGCCCTCGTGTACTCCAAGCTGCGGGAGGCCTTCGGCGGACGGCTGCGTGCCTGCGTCTCCGGGTCGGCGGCGCTGGCGCCCGAGATCGGCTACTTCTTCGCCGGCGCGGGCGTGCACATCCTGGAGGGCTACGGCCTCACCGAGTCCTCCGCCGCGTCCTTCGTGAACCCGGGCGAGGCCTACCGCACCGGTACGGTCGGCAAGCCGCTGCCCGGCTGCGAGGTCCGGATCGCCGACGACGGGGAGATCCTGCTCCGCGGCCCCGGCATCATGCAGGGCTATCACGGGCTCCCGGAGAAGACGGCGGAGGTCCTGGAGACCGACGGCTGGTTCCACACCGGGGACATCGGCGAGCTGTCCCCCGACGGCTATCTACGGATCACCGACCGCAAGAAGGACCTCATCAAAACCTCCGGCGGCAAGTACATCGCGCCCGCCGAGGTCGAGGGACAGTTCAAGGCGGTCTGCCCCTACGTCTCCAACATCCTCGTGCACGGCGCCGACCGGAACTTCTGCACCGCGCTGATCGCCCTCGACGAGGCCGCGATCCTGGAGTGGGCCAAGGAGAACGGCCTGGACGGCAAGTCCTACGCCGAGGTGGTCGCCGCGCCGGTGACCGTCGAGATGGTCGACGGGTACGTCCGGCAGCTCAACGAGGGGCTGCAGCGCTGGCAGACCATCAAGAAGTTCCGGCTGCTGCCAAGGGACCTCGACGTGGAGCACGGGGAGATCACGCCGAGTCTGAAGCTGAAGAGGCCGGTCGTGGAGCGGGAGTACAAGCACCTCATCGACGAGATGTACGCCGGGACGCGGGAGGCCTGAGGGGCCGTCACCGCGGAGCGGGGAGCGGGGAGCGGGGAGCGCAGGGGTGTGGAGGCCTTTCGCGCCCCCGCGCCTTCGCGCCCCTCACGCCCTCGCGTGGTACGGATGCCGGTCGACAAACCCCCGCGCCACGGCGCGGTGAGCGCCCGTCGCGGTTCGGATGCTCGGAGTTGTTGCGGTTTCTGTTCGTCTTCGAGCACGCGCGTAGCACTGTTCTCGCCCAAGGCGGCCCACTTCGGTAACTCGGCGCTTATGGACGCAGCCGGTCTGTCACTCTGTCGGCATCGATCGGGATGTATCCGCACTGCCCGGGGAGCTGGACATGGGGGCCATACCCACGCAACGGGAGACCGTCTCCCGAGTCCGTGAGGCGCCTGCGCACGACGCGGCGTCCGCGTACGACACCGTCGGCCCGCGCGCGCAGGGGCGCGCGTCCCTGCCCGGAAGCCCCCTCGCGCCCGGTTCCGCCCGCGCCCTGGTGCGTACCTCCTTCGAGGAGTGGGCCGCCTGCGGGCTCCTCCGCCCGGAACAGCAGCGGGTCGCCGAGGACGCCCTGGTCGTCGTCAGCGAGCTCGTCACCAACGCCGTCGTGCACGCCGGGACGGACGTCGAGGTGGACTGGTGGCTGGAGGAGCGGGACGAAGCGGCGTTCGTCGTCGAGGTCACCGACCGCCACCCCTCCCGCGCGCCCCGCGACCACCCGGGCGAGACGCCGTACGAGACGCCCGAGTTCGGGCGGGGGCTCAGGCTGGTCGCCTCGCTAGCGGAGTCCTGGGGGGTGACGTACCGCACCGGTGCGAAGTCGGTGTGGGCGCGGCTGACCGGCTCCGGCGGCACGCTCCCCGACGAGCAGCAGCTGAAGGTCGCCGAGATCCTCGCGCCCAAGCCGCCCACGCCCACCTCCACGTCCACGCCCACCTCCACGCCCATCTCCACGTCCACGTCCACGAACCCACGCGGAGGCTCGTCCCCGCACGGAGGCTCGTCCCCGCACGGAGGCCCGTCCCCGCACGCGACCCCCGCCGTCGCGGAGACCGTCGGCGCCTGCTCCCACCGCCCCGAACGCGACCGGGACTGGCTCGACCGGGGTGCGCTGACCTTCCTCGCCGAGGCCTCCGACCTGCTCGCAGGGCAGCTCGACGAGAACCTGGTGGCGGCGCTCACCGGCCAGCTGATCGTGCCGCGGCTGGCGGACTGGTGCGCGGTGTGGCTGGAGGACGAGGCCACCGGACGCGGCGGCGGCTGGGGCGACCCGGCCGGTGAGAACGGCCCGCGGCTGGCCCGGGTCTGGCACGGCAGTGAGACCCGCGTCGAGGAGCTGCGGCGCACCCTGGAGAAGGACCCGCCGTGCGCACGCGGCGGGTTACGGTCCGGGCCCGAGCCGTACCCCTGGCCCGGCGCGGCGCTCGGCCCGCAGGGCGCCCTCGGCTCGGCGCTCGCCTACCGGCTGATCGCGGGCGGCCGCCCGCTCGGCACGCTCGTCATCGGCCGGTCAGGACCCGACGGCATCCCCGACGAGATCATCGGCCTCGTGGAGGACTTCGGCCGCCGGGTCGCCCTCGCCATCGGCGCGGCCCGCCAGTACGCCCGCCAGGTCACCATCAGCGCCGTCCTCCAGCGCGGGCTGCTGCCCGGCGCGGTCGCGGAGATCCCGGGCGTGCGCAGCGCACTCGTCTACGAGCCCTGCGACAAGGGCGGCCCCAGCGGCGACTTCTACGACCTCTTCCCGGCGGGCGACGGCCGCTGGTGCTTCGCCGTCGGCGACGTCCAGGGCAAGGGTCCCGAGGCCGCCGTCGTCATCGGCCTGGCCCGGCCCTGGCTGCGGCTCCTGGCCCGCGAGGGGTACCGGGTCGCCGACGTCCTGGACCGGCTCAACCAGCTCCTCCTGGACGACGCCACCGAGGCCGCCGACGCCGCCGCCCGCGCCCTGGTTGCCGCCGGCGGCCGCCCCACGCCGCCCGGCGACGGCCCGCAGACGCGTTTCCTCTCGCTCCTGTACGGCGAGCTCACCCCCCTCGACGGGGGTGGCGTCCGCTGCACCCTCGCCTCCGCAGGGCATCCGCTGCCGCTGCTCCTCGGCCCCGACGGCGAGGTCTGTACCGCGGCCCGCCCGCAGACCCTGCTCGGGGTCGTGGAGGACGAGACGTACACCAGCGAGACCATCGAGCTCGCGCCCGGCGCCAGCCTGCTGTGCGTGACCGACGGGGTCACCGAGCGGCGCTCCGGCTCCGCTCAGTTCGACGACGGCGACGGGCTCGCGCGGGCGCTGGCCGGCTGCGCGGGGCTGAACGCCGAGCTGATCGCCGAACGGATCAGACGGCTCGTCCACGAGTTCGGCGGCGGGCAGCCGGAGGACGACCTGGCGCTGCTCGTCCTCCAGGCGGAGTGACCGACGCCGCAGGGCACAGCCGATACAGGGCAGCCGCAGGGCCCAGCCGGCACGCGACAGCCGCAGGGCCCAGCCGATACGGGACAGCCGCAGGGCCCAGCCGGCACGCGACAGCCGCAGGGCCCAGCCGATACGGGGCAGCCGTAGGAGGACAGCCGTGCGGACAGCCGCAGGGGGGGCAGCCCTGCGCACAGCCGTATCGGTGGCAGAGGGACAACCGTACGGACAGCCGTACGGGACAATGGAGGACATGCCTTCCGCACTCCCCGACGGCGAGCCGGTCCCCGACGACGGCGCGCTCCCCGCGTCCGCGCTCGCCGGTGCCGCCGCCCGCCCCCTCGGGTTCTACCTGCACGTCCCCTACTGCGCGACCCGCTGCGGGTACTGCGACTTCAACACCTACACGGCGACCGAGCTGCGCGGCACCGGCGGTGTCCTGGCCTCCCGCGACAACTACGCGGACACGGTGATCGACGAGGTCAGGCTGGCGCGGAAGGTCCTCGGCGACGACCCGCGCGAGGTGCGGACCGTGTTCGTCGGGGGCGGTACGCCGACGCTGCTGGCCGCCGGCGACCTGGTACGGATGCTGGGCGCGATCCGCGACGAGTTCGGGCTCGCGGCCGACGCGGAGGTCACGACCGAGGCGAACCCGGAGTCGGTCGACCCGGCCTACCTCGCGGCCCTGCGGGAGGGCGGCTTCAACCGGATCTCCTTCGGCATGCAGAGCGCGCGGCAGCACGTGCTGCGGGTCCTCGACCGCACCCACACCCCCGGGCGCCCCGAGGCGTGCGTCGCCGAGGCCCGCGCGGCCGGCTTCGAGCACGTGAACCTGGACCTGATCTACGGCACCCCGGGCGAGTCCGACGACGACTGGCGGGCCTCCCTGGACGCGGCGATCGGCGCCGGACCCGACCATGTGTCGGCGTACGCGCTGATCGTCGAGGAGGGCACCCAGCTGGCCCGGCGGATTCGCCGCGGCGAGGTCCCGATGACCGACGACGACGTCCACGCCGACCGTTACCTGATCGCCGACTCGGTGCTGGCCGGGGCGGGCTTCGACTGGTACGAGGTGTCCAACTGGGCCACCTCCGAGGCGGCCCGCTGCCTGCACAACGAGCTGTACTGGCGGGGCGCCGACTGGTGGGGTGCCGGGCCGGGGGCGCACGCGCACGTGGGCGGCGTGCGCTGGTGGAACGTCAAGCACCCGGGGGCGTACGCGGCGGCCCTGGCGGCCGGGCGGTCGCCGGGGGCCGGGCGGGAGGTCCTCTCGGACGAGGACCGGCGGGTGGAGCGGATCCTGCTGGAGCTGCGGCTGCGGGAGGGGGTGCCGCTGGGGCTGCTCAAGCAGGAGGGGCTTGAGGCGTCGCGCCGGGCGCTGTCGGACGGCCTGCTGGAGCAGGCGGCGTACGGCGAGGGGCGGGCCGTGCTGACGCTGCGCGGGCGGTTGCTGGCGGACGCGGTGGTGCGGGACCTGGTGGACTGAGGGCCCCGCGGCACGGCAGGCGTCAGGGCACGGTCACGTGGTCGATGAGACGCTCGACACATCCCAGCAGCTCCGGCTCCAGGTCCTTGTAGGAGCCCACGCGCGCGAGGATGGCCTGCCACACCGCGCCCGTGTTGTCCGCGGGCCAGCCCAGGGCCCGGCACACGCCGGTCTTCCAGTCCTGGCCGTGCGGGACGCGGGGCCAGGCGCCGATGCCCAGGGCGGACGGTTTCACCGCCTCCCAGATGTCGATGTACGGGTGGCCGACGACCAGGGCGTGGTCGCTGGTGACCGACTGGGCGATGCGCCACTCCTTCGTGCCGGGCAGCAGGTGGTCGACCAGGACACCGAGGCGGGCGTCAGGGCCGGGCGCGAACTCGGCCACGATGGCGGGCAGGTCGTCGACGCCCTCCAGGTACTCCACCACCACGCCCTCGATGCGCAGGTCGTCGCCCCAGACCTTCTCGACCAGTTCCGCGTCGTGGCGGCCCTCGACGTAGATGCGGCCCGCGCGGGCGACGCGCGCGCGGGCCCCGGGGACGGCGACCGAGCCGGAGGCGGTACGGGAGGGGCGTGCCGGTCCCCCGGACGCGGGGCGTACGAGGGTGACGACCCGGCCCTCCAGCAGGAAGCCGCGCGGCTCCAGCGGGAAGACGCGGTGCTTGCCGAAGCGGTCCTCCAGGGTGACCGTGCCCGCCTCGCAGCGGATCACCGCGCCGCAGAAACCGGTACCGGGCTCCTCCACCACCAGGCCGGGCTCGGCGGCCACCTCGGGCACCGGCTTCGGCTTCTTCCACGGCGGTGTCAGGTCGGCGGAGTACTGGCGCATTCGGATGACGATAGGAGAAGCCCGGCCGGTGCGCCTACGACACGCCGAAGCGGGCCGCCAGGGCGTCGCGCTGGGCCCGCACGAACGCCGCGTCGACCACCGCTCCGTGACCGGGCACGTACAGGGCGTGCGGGCCGCCGAGGCGGAGCAGGCGGTCCAGGGCCGCGGGCCACCGGGACGGCACGGCGTCGGGGCCGGCCTGCGGGTCGCCGGACTCCTCCACCAGGTCGCCGCAGAACACCACCTCCGGGTCACCGGGGACCAGGACGGCGAGGTCGTGGGCGGTGTGGCCGGGACCGACGTTGGCGAGCAGGGCCTGCCGGCCGTCGCCCAGGTCGAGGGTCCACTCGCCGGAGACCAGGTGGCGCGGCAGGGGAAGGGCGTCGGCCGCCTCCTCGGCCTCCGGGGACGGCAGGCCGTTGCGGACCGCGTCCCGGCGCAGTTCCTCGCGGTCGTGGGCGAGGACGGCCTCCGTGCCCACCGCCGCGTACAGGTCCGCGCCCGCGAAGGCGGCCGCCCCGAAGACGTGGTCGAAGTGCGGATGGGTGAGCGCGAGATGGGTCACACGGCGGCCGGCCAGCGCCTGCGCCTCCACGCGCAACCGTGCGCCCTCCGCCAGGCTCGACCCGGCGTCCACCATCAGGGCGGTACTCGCGCCCAGCACCAGCCCCGCCGTACAGTCCCAGCCCGGCAGCCGGCACCGGCCGACCCCGTCGGCCACCCGCTCCCAGCCCAGCTCTTCCCAAGTCACCGTCATGCCGCGACGCTAGCCGTAGGACGCCGGGGGTCCCGACCGACCTTGCCCAGTCAGTACCCCACGGCCGTACACTGGGCCGGGGACGCTGGCACTCGAACTCGCAGAGTGCCAGACGAAAGACCCGAAGGACCCGAACGACCCGAAGGGCCCGTAGGCCCCGAAAGGCCGCGGGACGACTTGCTGGAGGTGTGGCGCCGGATGCTGAGTGAACGCAGGCTTCAGGTCTTGCGCGCCATCGTCCAGGACTACGTCGGCACCGAGGAGCCGGTCGGGTCGAAGGCGCTGACCGAACGCCACAATCTCGGGGTCTCCCCGGCGACCGTCCGCAACGACATGGCCGCCCTGGAGGACGAGGGGTACATCGCCCAGCCGCACACCAGCGCCGGGCGGATCCCCACGGACAAGGGCTACCGGCTGTTCGTCGACAAGCTGGCCGGCGTCAAACCGATGAGCGCGCCCGAGCGGCGGGCCATCCAGAACTTCCTCGACGGCGCCGTCGACCTCGACGACGTCGTGGCGCGGACCGTGCGGCTGCTGGCGCAGCTGACCCGGCAGGTGGCGGTCGTGCAGTACCCGTCGCTGACGCGGTCGACCGTGCGGCACGTGGAACTGCTGGCGATGGCTCCGGCCCGGCTGATGCTGGTGCTGATCACCGACACCGGACGGGTCGAGCAGCGGATGGTCGACTGCCCGGCGCCCTTCGGGGAGACGTCTCTGGCGGACCTGCGGGCCCGGCTGAACAGCAGGGTCGCGGGCCGCCGGTTCTCGGACGTGCCCCGGCTGGTGGAGGACCTGCCGGACGCCTTCGAGGTCGAGGACCGGGGCGCGGTCTCGGCGGTGCTCTCCACCCTGCTGGAGACGCTCGTCGAGGAGAACGAGGAGCGGCTGATGATCGGCGGCACCGCCAATCTCACCCGCTTCGGGCATGACTTTCCCCTCACCATCCGGCCCGTCCTGGAGGCCCTTGAGGAGCACGTCGTCCTCCTCAAGCTCATGGGCGAGGCGGGGGATTCGGGCATGACCGTACGCATCGGTCACGAGAACGCCTACGAGGGACTCAACTCCACGTCCGTGGTGTCGGTCGGCTACGGTTCGGGCGGCGAGGCAGTCGCCAAACTCGGCGTGGTCGGACCGACCCGCATGGATTACCCGGGAACGATGGGAGCGGTACGAGCGGTGGCACGGTACGTCGGACAGATCCTGGCGGAGTCGTAAGTGGCCACGGACTACTACGCCGTTCTCGGCGTGCGCCGCGACGCGTCGCAGGAAGAGATCAAGAAGGCCTTCCGGCGGCTCGCGCGCGAGCTGCACCCGGACGTCAATCCGGATCCGAAGACCCAGGAGCGGTTCAAGGAGATCAACGCCGCCTACGAGGTGCTCTCCGACCCGCAGAAGAAGCAGGTCTACGACCTCGGCGGCGATCCGCTCTCGCAGAGCGGCGGCGCGGGCGCCGGGGGTTTCGGGGCCGGCGGGTTCGGCAACTTCTCGGACATCATGGACGCGTTCTTCGGTACGGCGTCCCAGCGCGGGCCGAGGTCGCGTACGCGGCGCGGCCAGGACGCGATGATCCGGATCGAGGTCGAGCTCGACGAGGCGGCCTTCGGCACGACCAAGGACATCCAGGTCGACACGGCGATCGTCTGCAACACCTGCAACGGTGAGGGCGCGGCGCCGGGCACCTCCGCCCAGACGTGTGACATGTGCCGGGGCCGTGGTGAGGTCTCGCAGGTGACGCGGTCCTTCCTCGGGCAGGTCATGACCTCCCGGCCCTGCCCGCAGTGCCAGGGGTTCGGGACCGTCGTGCCGACGCCGTGCCCCGAGTGCGCCGGTGACGGGCGGGTCCGGTCGCGGCGGACGCTGACCGTGAAGATCCCGGCCGGTGTCGACAACGGCACGCGCATCCAGCTCGCCGGCGAGGGCGAGGTCGGGCCGGGCGGCGGTCCCGCCGGTGACCTGTACGTCGAGATCCACGAGCTGCCGCACTCCACGTTCCAGCGGCGCGGGGACGACCTGCACTGCACGGTGACGATCCCGATGACGGCGGCGTCGCTCGGCACGAAGGTGCCGCTGGAGACGCTGGACGGGCTGGAGGAGGTCGACATCCGGCCCGGCACCCAGTCCGGGCAGTCGATTCCGCTGCACGGGCGCGGGGTGACGCACCTGCGGGGCGGGGGCCGGGGCGACCTGGTCGTGCACGTCGAGGTGACGACGCCGACGAAGCTGGACCCCGAGCAGGAGCGGTTGCTGAGGGAGCTGGCGAAGCTGCGCGGGGAGGAGCGGCCGCAGGGGCAGTTCCAGCCCGGTCAGCAAGGACTGTTCAGCCGGCTGAAGGACGCGTTCAACGGGCGCTGAGCCGGGGCCGTCGGCGGCGTGCCGTGAAGGGGCTCCGCCCCTTCGACCCCGCCAGGGGGCTCCGCCCCCTGGACCCCGGGACCGTCACCCACCCACCACCCGACGCGGTTCGTCAAAAGGCGCCGTCGGCTCCCCGGGTCGGTCGGTCGAGTGGCGCCGTCGGCTCTCCGACGCGGTCGGTCGAGGGGCGCCGTAGCCCCCCGCGGCTCGGTCGGTCGGGGGGCCATGTCGGGTGTCCGGTCGGGGAGATTTCTGGCATGTGCCAATGGGGCGGTCCGATTCGGTCTTGTTCGGAGGACGTGACAACATGCCGTCATGTCCTCCGCACTGACCGATCTCTTCCCCATTCCGATCGTGCAGGCCCCCATGGCGGGCGGGATCTCCGTCCCGCAGCTCGCCGCCGCCGTGTCCGAGGCGGGCGGGCTGGGGTTCCTCGCCGCCGGGTACAAGACCGCCGACGGGATGTACCAGGAGATCAAGCAGTTGCGCGGGCTGACCGGGCGTCCCTTCGGCGTGAACCTCTTCATGCCGCAGCCGGAGTACGCCGAGTCCGGCGCCGTGGAGGTCTACGCGCATCAGCTCGCCGGTGAGGCCGCCTGGTACGAGACCGAGCTGGGCGACCCGGACAGCGGCCGGGACGACGGGTACGAGGCCAAGCTGGCCGTGCTGCTGGACAACCCGGTGGCGGCGGCCTCGTTCCACTTCGGGGTGCCGGTGCCGGAGGTGCTGGACTCCCTGCGGCGGGCCGGTACGGTCACTCTGGTCACCGCCACCACCGTCGAGGAGGCCCTCGCCGTCGAGCGGGCCGGGGCCGACGCGGTGATCGCGCAGGGCGTGGAGGCCGGCGGCCACCAGGGCACCCACCGGGACGTGCCGGAGAACGACGGGTCCGGGATCGGGCTGCTGTCGCTGGTCGCCCAGGTACGGGAGGCCGTGCGGATCCCCGTGGTCGCGGCCGGCGGGCTCATGCGCGGCAGCCAGATCGCCGCCGTCCTCGCGGCCGGGGCGAGCGCCGCGCAGCTGGGCACGGCCTTCCTGGCCACCCCGGAGTCCGGCGCCGCAGCCCTCTACAAGCAGGCGCTCACCGACCCGCTGTTCACCCGGACCGCGCTGACCCGGGCGTTCTCCGGGCGGCCCGCCCGCGGCCTGGTCAACCGGTTCATGCGCGAGCACGGCCCCTACGCGCCCGCCGCCTACCCGGAGGTCCACCACCTCACCGCGCCGCTGCGCAAGGCCGCCGCCGGCACCGGGGACGCGCAGGGCATGGCCCTGTGGGCAGGGCAGGGGCACCGGATGGCCCGCGAGCTGGCCGCCGGGCAGCTGGTGGAGGTCCTCGCCGAGGAGCTCGCCGCGGCGTCGACAGCGTTGTCCGTCAAGGGCGAGGGAGCAGGACGATGACCGCCCCGGTGTTCGTGCTCGATCCGCTGCCCGTGCCGGGCGTCCCGGGCGGCGAGATCGTCCTCGACGGACCCGAGGGACGGCACGCGGTCTCGGTGAAGCGGCTCCAGCCCGGCGAGGAGGTCATCCTCACCGACGGCCGCGGGCGCTGGGTCGAGGGCGTCGTACGGGCCGCCGAGGGCAAGGACCGGCTGGTGGTCGCGGAGCTGGGGAGCGTCCGTGCGGAGCCGGAGCCGCGGCCCCGGATCACCGTCGTGCAGGCGCTGCCCAAGGGGGACCGCGGTGAGGTCGCCGTGGAGACCATGACCGAGGTCGGCGTCGACGTGATCGTGCCGTGGCAGGCCGCCCGCTGCATCACCCAGTGGAGGGGCGAGCGGGGCCTGAAGTCCCTGGCCAAGTGGCGCGCCACCGCCCGCGAGGCCGGCAAGCAGTCCCGCCGGGTGCGGTTCCCGGAGGTGGGCGACGCGGTGAGCACGAAACAGGTCGCGGCGCTGCTCGCCGGAGCCGGGCTCGCCGCCGTGCTGCACTCCGACTTCACGCACGGCAGCGAGCCGCTCGCCGCCGCCCCGCTGCCCACCGAGGGCGAGATCGTGCTGGTCGTCGGGCCCGAAGGGGGCATCGCCCGGGACGAGGTGGCGCTGTTCGAGGAGGCGGGTGCGAAGGCGTACACGCTGGGGCCTACCGTGATGCGCACATCGACCGCCGGGACGGCGGCCGCGGCGCTGCTGCTCGGGCGCACCGGCCGGTGGTCCTGAACCGCGCAGCTCTGGGGGGCACGCCGTGGAACTCGCCCAAGTCCGGCTCCTGGTCACCGACTTCGCCGCCTGCTACCGCTTCTACGCCGAGGTGCTCGGGCTGAAGCCGCAGTCGGGGGCGAGCGAGGGGCCGTACGAGAAGTTCAGCCCGCACGCCGGGTCGGCGGGGATCGCGTTGCAGGACCGCGCGATGATGGCCGCGGTCCTGGGCGAACTGGGGGAGGCGGCGACCGGGCACCGTTCGCTGGTGGTGCTGCGCGTCGACGACCTCGACGCCTACTGCGAACAGATCGTCGCGCGGGGGGCGGTCCTGGTGCACGGACCGGCGCCGATGACGGAACGCATGCGGGTCGCCCACCTCAGGGATCCCGAGGGGAACCTGGTGGAACTGCAGGAGTGGCTGCTGCTGCGCACCTGACGGGTGACGGCCTAGAACACGTGAGTGGCCGTATGTCCCCTACCGCCACCGGCGGGACGGTGGCAGGCTGCCCTCCATGGGGGCATTGAGGCTGATTTGGGGCCGGCCGCGCGGGACCAGGGCGGCGGTCGTGGCAGGGCTCGCGGTGCTCGCCGTGGGCGGTCTGGCGGCCTGCCGGCCCGGCGACCTGAACACCGCGACGGTCGCCTACACCACCGACCAGACCGCCACCGCCGAGCTGAAACGCCAGCATGTCGACGTCAGTTGGCTCACCTGCACCGGCAACTACGGCTCGTCAGGCTCGTCCGGCTCGTCCCGCTCGTCCGCGAAGACGCCCTCGGCGTCCGAGACCACCGTCGTCTCCGTCGACTGCAAGGGCAGAACCAAGGACGGGCGGGCCATCACCGTCACCGGCCGGGTCACGAAGGCGGTCAGCGGGGCCTGCGTGCGCGGGAACCTCGTCGCGACCGTCGGCGGCAAGGAGTGGTTCCGGGTGACCGGACTCGGCGACTGCGACGCCACGCCCGGACCGGTGCACAGCACCTACCGGCCGCCCACCTACGGGCGGCAGCCGGGCCCCACCGTGACCGTCACCAAGACCGTCTGGTGCCAGGGCGACCCCAAGTGCTGGCCGGTGCAGGGCAAGTGATCGAAATCGGCCACCGGGAAGACGTCACGGTGCATAGGCTGGGCGAGTGACTCAGGGTGCAGCGACAGGACCGCGGTCCTACCTCCGGTTTCCGCACGTCCACGGCGATCTGGTCGCCTTCACCGCCGAGGACGACGTGTGGCTCGCGCCGCTGGACGGCGGCCGGGCCTGGCGGGTCAGCGCCGACAACGTCCCCGTGACGCTGCCGCGCATCTCGCCCGACGGGACCACGGTCGCCTGGACCTCCACCCGCGACGGCGCCCCCGAGATCCACCTGGCCCCCGTCGACGGCGGCCCGTCCACCCGGCTGACGCACTGGGGGAGTTCCCGTACCCAGGTGCGCGGCTGGACCGCCGACGGGCAGGTCCTCGCGATCACCACGCACGGCCAGGCCAGTCTGCGGCGCAGTTGGGCGCACACCGTCCCGGTCGACGGCGGCCCGTCCGCCGTCCTGCCGTACGGCCCGGTCGGCCATGTCGCCCTCGGCCCGCACACCGTGCTGCTGTCCGCGCCGATGGGCCGGGAGGCGGCCTGGTGGAAGCGGTACCGGGGCGGCACGGCGGGCAAGCTGTGGATCGACCGGGAGGGCGCGGGCGAATTCGTCCGGCTCCACGCGGAGCTGGACGGGAACCTGGAGTGCCCCGTGTGGGCGGGCGACCGGATCGCCTTCCTCTCCGACCACGAGGGCACGGGCGCGCTGTACTCCTCCCTCGCCGACGGCTCCGACCTGCGCCGGCACACCCCGCTCGACGGCTTCTACGCCCGGCACGCCTCCGGCGACGGCACCCGGGTCGTCTACGCCTCGGCCGGTGAACTCTGGCTCCTGGACGACCTGGACGGCGCCGAGCCGCGCCGCCTGGACGTCCGGCTCGGCGGTTCCCGCGTGGACCGGCAGCCGTACCCGGTCAACGCGGCCCGCTGGTTCTCCCACGCCTCGCCCGACCACACCGCGCGCGGCAGCGCCGTCCTGGTGCGCGGCGGCGTGCACTGGGTGACCCACCGGTCGGGTCCGGCGCGTGCGCTCGTCGCCCAGCCGGGGGTGCGGGCCCGGCTGCCCGTCACCTTCCGGGTGGACGCGGAGGAGTGGGTGGTGTGGGTGACGGACGCCGAGGGCGACGACGCCCTGGAGTTCGCCCCCGCGACCGGGCTCGTCCCCGGCGCCACCCCGCGCCGGATCGCCGCCGGACAGCTGGGCCGGGTCCTGGACCTCGCGGTCGCCCCCGACGGCGGCCGGGTCGCCGTCGCCGCCCACGACGGCCGCCTCCTCCTCGTCGAACGGGAGACCGGCGAGGTCCGCGAGGTCGATCGCAGTGAGGACGGCGACGTCTCCGGACTGGCCTTCTCGCCCGACTCCGGCTGGCTCGCCTGGTCCCACCCCGGCGCCGGCGGGCTCTGCCAGCTCCGCATCGCGCACACCACCGACCTCACCGTCACCGAGGCGACCCCGCTGCGGTTCCGGGACTACGACCCCGCCTTCACCCGCGACGGCAAACACCTCGCGTTCCTCTCCACCCGCTCCTTCGACCCGGTCTACGACGAGCACGTCTTCGACCTGGCCTTCGTGGTCGGCGACCGCCCGCACCTGATCACCCTGGCGGCCACCACCCCCTCGCCGTTCGGCCCGCAGCGGCACGGCCGCCCCTTCGAGACCCCCGACAAGGACGAGACCCCGGACGCCGAGGGCACCCCCGCCACCCGCGTCGACCTGGAGGGCCTGGCCGACCGGATCGTGCCCTTCCCGGTCGAGGCCGGCCGCTACTCCACGCTGCGCGCCGCCAAGGACGGGGTGCTCTGGCTGCGCCACCCGGTGCGCGGCGTGCTCGGCGCCTCCCGCGCCCACCCCGAGGACCCGGCGCCCAAGACCGAGCTGGAGCGCTACGACCTCGCCCAGCAGCGCATCGAGTACCTCGCCTCCGACGCCGACCACTTCGAGGTCAGCGGCGACGGCAAACGCGTCCTGCTCTGGGCCGACGGCAAGCTCAAGGTCGTACCCAGCGACCGCCGCGCCTCGAACGACGACGACAGCGACACCAACATCACCGTCGACCTGTCCCGGGTCCGGCAGACCGTCGACCCGGCCGCCGAGTGGCGGCAGATGTTCGACGAGACCGGGCGCATCATGCGCGACCAGTTCTGGCGGCCCGACCTCGGCGGCGTCGACTGGGACGGCGTCCTCGACCGCTACCGCCCGCTCGTCGACCGCTGCGCCACCCACGACGACCTCGTCGACCTGCTCTGGGAGGTCCAGGGCGAACTCGGCACCTCGCACGCCTACGTCACCCCGCGCGGCGGCCACGGCAACGGCGCCCGGCAGGGCCTGCTCGGCGCCGACATCTCCCGGCACGCCGACGGCAGCTGGCGCATCGACCGGATCCTGCCCGCCGAGACCTCCGACCCCGGCGCCCGCTCCCCGCTCGCCGCACCCGGCGCCGCGGTACGCCCCGGCGACGCGATCGTGGCCGTCGCCGGCCGCCCCGTCGACCCGGTGACCGGCCCCGGCCCGCTGCTCGTCGGCACGGCCGGCAAGGCCGTCGAGCTGACCGTGTCCCCGGCGGGCGGCGGGGAGCTGCGGCACCCGGTCGTCGTCCCGGTCGCCGACGAGGAACCGCTGCGCTACCACGCGTGGGTGGCCGACCGCCGGGCCCACGTCCACGAGCTGTCCGGCGGCCGCCTCGGCTACCTCCACGTCCCCGACATGCAGGCGCCCGGCTGGGCCCAGATCCACCGCGACCTGAACGTGGAGATGGCCCGCGAGGGCATCGTCGTGGACGTCCGCGAGAACCGCGGCGGGCACACCTCCCAACTGGTCGTGGAGAAGCTGGCCCGGCGGATCGTCGGCTGGGACCTGCCGCGCGGCATGCGCCCGCAGAGCTACCCGCGGGACGCGCCCCGCGGACCGGTCGTGGTCGTCGCCAACGAGTTCTCCGGCTCGGACGGCGACATCGTCAACGCGGCGATCAAGGCACTCGGCATCGGCCCGGTGATCGGCACCCGCACCTGGGGCGGCGTGATCGGCATCGACAGCCGCTACCGCCTGGTCGACGGCACGCTGGTCACCCAGCCGAAGTACGCGTTCTGGCTGGAGGGTTACGGCTGGGACGTGGAGAACCACGGGGTCGACCCCGACGTGGAGGTCGTCCAGACCCCGCAGGACTGGGCCGCGGGCCGCGACCCCCAGCTGGACGAGGCGGTACGGACAGCCCTGGCGGCACTGGACACGACCCCCGCCAAGACCCCGCCGACGCTGCCCATGTGAGAAAGGCCGCCCGGTCCCACCCGAAAGCCCGCAGGACCGCCCCGACATCCGGCAACCGCGCCCGCCCAAGCGGCGCGGGGCCGTGCCGACATGCGGCAACCGCGCCCGACCAAGGGCCGCGGGGCCGTGCCGACATGCGGCAACCGCGCCCGACCAAGCGGCGCGGGACCGTGCCGACATGCGGCAACCGCGCCCGACCAAGCGGCGCGGGACCGTGCCGACATGCGGCAACCGCGCCCGACCAAGCGGCGCGGGGAACTGCGCGACCAGCCCCCGCGAACTCGCACCCGACGACGATACGATGCCCCCGAAGCTGATCACCGGTGAGGAGAAGACATGGCAGGGGAACCCCAGGAAGACTGCCTGTTCTGCAAGATCGTCGCAGGCCACGTCCCCGCGACGATCGTCCGGGAGACGGACACCACCGTCGCCTTCCGGGACATCAACCCCCAGGCACCCACCCACGTCCTGGTGATCCCCAAGGTCCACTACCGCAACGCGGCCGAGCTCGCCGCAGGCGAACCCGCCGTCGCCGCCGACATACTGCGGGAGGCCCAGGCCGTCGCCGACGAGGACAAGCTGGAGAGCTACCGCATCGTCTTCAACACCGGCAGCGGCGCCGGCCAGACCGTCTGGCACACCCACGCCCACGTCCTCGGCGGCCGCGGCCTGCAGTGGCCGCCCGGATGACCCGCCGTGTCCGTACGTGAACTGGTGGTCCTCGGCACCGCCAGCCAGGTGCCCACCCGGCACCGCAACCACAACGGCTACCTGCTGCGCTGGGACGGCGAGGGCATCCTCTTCGATCCCGGCGAGGGCACCCAGCGGCAGATGCTGCGCGCCGGCGTCGCCGCCCACGACCTGAACCGGATCTGCGTCACCCACTTCCACGGCGACCACTCCCTCGGCCTCGCCGGGGTCATCCAGCGCATCAACCTCGACCGGGTCCCGCACCCGGTCACCGCCCACTACCCGCGCTCGGGGCAGCGCTTCTTCGACCGGCTCCGCTACGCCACCGCCTACCGCGAGACCGTCGGCGTCACCGAGGCCCCGGTCGACGCGGACGGCGACCTCGCGGTCACCCGGTCGTACCGGCTCCAGGCCCGCCGGCTCTCCCACCCCGTCGAGTCCTACGGCTACCGGCTCACCGAGTCCGACGGCCTGCGCATGCTGCCCGACCGGCTCGCCGCGCTCGGCATCACCGGCCCCGACGTCGGCCGGCTCCAGCGTGAGGGCGTCCTCGGGGACGTCACGATCGACCAGGTCAGCGAGGTGCGCCGCGGCCAGCGGTTCGCGTTCGTCATGGACACCCGGCTCTGCGACGGCGTGCACGCCCTCGCCGAGGGCTGCGACCTGCTCGTCATCGAGTCGACCTTCCTCGACGAGGATGCCGCACTCGCCGCGGAACACGGCCACCTGACGGCCGGACAGGCGGCCGCCGTCGCCCGCGACGCGGGCGTCCGGCACCTGGTCCTGACCCACTTCAGCCAGCGCTACGCCGATCCCGACGAGTTCGGACGGCAGGCGCGGGCCGCCGGCTACGACGGCGAGCTGACCGTCGCCCACGACCTGCTCCGAGTGCCGGTCCCGAAGCGCAGGTGAAGCGGCCTTTACGATGCTCTGATGCCCCTCCCGAAAGCAGAACTGCACCTCCACATCGAAGGCACCCTGGAGCCCGAGCTGGCGTTCATGCTGGCCGCGCGCAACGGCGTCGAGCTGCCCTGGGCCGACACCGAGGCGCTGCGCAAGGCGTACCAGTTCGAGGACCTGCAGTCCTTCCTGAACCTGTACTACGAGCTGATGGCCGTCCTGCGCACCGAGCAGGACTTCGACGACCTCGCCGACGCGTACCTCTCGCGGGCCGCCGCGCAGGGCGTGCGGCACGCGGAGATCTTCTTCGACCCGCAGGCGCACCTCGCGCGGGGGGTGTCCATGGGCACGGTCGTGGAGGGCCTGTGGCAGGCGCTCGGCCGGAGCGTCGAGAGCCACGGCATCTCCACCCGCCTCATCATGTGCTTCCTGCGTGACCAGTCCGCCGAGTCGGCGATGGCCACACTGGAGGCGGCCGAGCCGTACCTGGACCGGATCACCGGGGTCGGGCTGGACTCGGCCGAGGTCGGGCACCCGCCGGTCAAGTTCCGCGAGGTGTACGAGGCCGCGGCGGCGCTCGGGCTGCGCCGGGTGGCCCATGCCGGCGAGGAGGGCCCGCCCGAGTACATCACCGAGGCACTGGACGTGCTCGGTGTCGAGCGGGTGGACCACGGGCTGCGCTGCATGGAGGACCCCGAGCTGGTCGCCCGTCTGGTGCGGGAACGGGTCCCGCTGACGCTGTGCCCGCTGTCCAACGTCCGGCTGCGCGCGGTCGACACGCTCACCGAGCACCCGCTTCCGGCCATGATCGACGCCGGGCTGCTGTGCACGGTCAACTCCGACGACCCGGCCTACTTCGGCGGTTACGTCGCCGACAACTACCACGCCGTGCGCGACGCGCTGGGCCTGTCCCGGGAACGGATGCGGGAGCTGGCCCGCAACTCCTTCCTCGCGTCGTTCCTGGACGACGACGAGGAACTGCGGGCGCGGTACCTCGCGGAGGTGGACGCCTACGAGTTCGGCGGCCCCCACGGCTGAGCGCACGCCTCATTCAAGGCGCCGCGCACTGAGGTCTGCCCGTCTGCTGTCTGCCGTCTGCGGCGCCGTCCTGGCTGGCCGCGCCCACGCGGCCAGGCCGCACACCGATACCGCCCCGCTCCCCTTCGGGGTGCTGTCCGGGGCGCCGGTGGTCAGGCCGCCACGTCCAGCCGTACCGCCGTCTCCCCGGTGAGCGCCGGGCCGGCCGTGACGGCGGTGGTCCTGCGCCGCAGCGCCACCGCCGTCAGCGGCACCGCGACCGCGAGCAGGCCCACCGCGAGGACCGTGCCCATCGCCGGGAAACCGGCCCGCGCGGCCAGCAGGCTGCCGGTCATCGGGCCGACGGCCGTGCCCAGCGACGACGCCGACCCCACCAGCACCGCCCAGCGGCCCCGCGGGTCGAGGGCGGCGGCGAGCCCGATGACGTACGACAGGACGACCGGGTAGAGCAGGTTCCAGGCGATCTCGCCGGTCGCGAAGGACGCGAGGTCGGTGGCGGACGCGCTGAGCGCGATGCAGCCCGCGATCAGCACGGTGCCCAGGCCGATCGGCAGGGCCCGGCCGAGACGCTGGCCGAGGGCGCCCGCGCCGACGACGCCGAGCAGACCGGTGCCGAGCGCCGCCGCGAACACCGCGCCGACGGTCGCCTCGCCGAGGTGCGCCTGGGTCAGGCCGATCCGGCCGCTGACCCCCCACAGCGAGTTCTGCGCGGCCGACCAGCACGGCATCGCGGCGGCGAGCAGCAGGCCCGAGCGCAGGTGCGGGAGGCGGGGACCGGCGGCGGTGCGCTTCAGGGCCGGCGCGGTACGGGCGGACAGGCGGGCGGTGAGCGGCCAGACCGCGAGCGCCGTGAGCGCGATCGCGGCGAGGGGCTGCGCGTGGCCGGGGCCGAGGTGCGGGACGGACAGGTAGACGGCCGCCGCGAGGGCGGAGACGCCGAGCAGACCGAAGGTGGTGGTGCGGTGCGGGTCCGCCTGTGCGGCGATGCCGGTGGCGGCGACCGCGGTGATCGTGCCGGAGCCGAATCCGCCGATCGCCGTGCCGGCGACGACCGCGGGGACGGCGGTGGTCAGGGCCGCGCCGCCGTAGCCGAGGATCGCGAGCAGGAGGCCGAGACGGGCGAGGGTGCGGGGGCCGACGCGGTCGACCCGGGCGGCGAGCAGGAAGCCGGCCGTCGCCGAACTCAGCAGCAGGACACTGCCGACGGCGCCTGCCTCGGTGGCGGTGAGGGGGAGTCCCGATTCGAGCCTGCCGACGGTGGTCGGCAGGAGGTAGGGGGCCAGGTACCCGGCCGTGAAGAGGGCGACGAGGGGCCAGGGGGTGGTGCGGGGGGCGGACACGGGCGGTTCCCAGGGCATGCGGAAGAGGGGGGTGGAAGGCGCCGGGAATTTGTATCAAGGGGCAGTGAGCGGCAGAAGGGCGGGGGGTGTGATGTGGGGCACGATCCGGTTTCGCGGGTGGAGAGGGGGGTAGACGCGCTGCGCGCGATGCGGCTGGAGAGAAACAGCTGGGCAGCGCCCCGCAAGGGGCGCGGGGAACTGCGCGGCCGGCCCCCACCGGCCCGCGGCCGGCAACGCAGCGGCTGGCCCCTCACCTGCCCGGCCGGCCCCTCACCGGCCCGCGGCCGGCCACGGAGGCGGTCGCGCCGGCTCAGCGCCAGCTGACCGTGCCGCCCGCTGTCGCCGACTCGATGCGGGTGCGGGTCTCCCGCATCACCGCCACGATCTCGGCCTCGTGCCGCGGCGTGAGGCGGGCCACCGGTACCGAGCAGCTGATCGCGTCCTGGGGCGGAGCGTCGTAGCGGAGCGCGAAGCCGAAACCGGCGATGCCGAGGACGCTCTCCTCGCGGTCGGTCGAGTAACCGCGCGCGCGGATCCCGGCGAGGTCGGCGGCGAGGGCGTCCCGGGTGGTGTGGGTGTGCGGGGTCAGGGCCCGGTAGGGGCCCTCGGGCAGGCCGGCGTCCGGGCGCTCCGCCAGCAGGGCCTTGCCCAGGGCGCCCGCGTGGGCCGGGAGCCTGCGGCCGACCCTGCTGATGGTGCGCAGGTACTCGTGGGACTCCCGGGTCGCCAGGTAGGCCACGTCCGGGCCGTCAAGGCGGGCCAGGTGGATCGTCTCGCCGAGCGCCTCCGAGGCCTCGTCCAGATAGGGGCGCACGAGGCGGACGCGCGGGTCGGAGTCCAGGTAGCTGGTGCCGGTCAGCAGGGTGCGGATGCCGATGCCGTAGAGGGAGCCGGTGGTGTCGGTGCGGACCCAGCCGCGGGTGATCAGCGTCTGGAGCAGGGCGTACATGGAGCTGCGCGGGACGCCGAGCTCGTCCGCCAGTTCCTGGAGACGGGCCGGCCGGTCGCCGCGGGCGGCGAGCAGCTCCAGCAGCTCCACGGTGCGCGCCGCGGACTTCACCTCGCGGACTCCTGCTGTCTCGGACATGCGCAGATCGTAAGGGGGGCGGGGCCACGCGTGCCGTTGACGGGGATGTGTTCGCATATCTAGTCTTGGTCTCCATACGTAGATGGCGTCTACAGGAGGAGATGGGCAGGGTGGCCGGAGAGCCGGAGCGGGTGGTGCGCAGGCTGCGGGACGGCATGGCGGGCGGGGTGCTGTCGTTCCCGCTCACCTCGTTCCACGCCGACGGGTCCCTCGACGTCGACGGGTTCCGCGCCTACCTGGCCGGGCAGCTCGCCACCGGGCCCGGCGCCCTCTTCCCGGCCTGCGGTACCGGGGAGTTCTTCTCGCTCGACGAGGACGAGTACCGGCAGGTGGTGACGGCGGCGGTCGAGGAGGCGGGCGGACGGGTGCCCGTGGTCGCCGGGGTCGGGTACGGCTGGGCGCAGGCCGTCCGGTTCGCGCGCATCGCGGAGGAGGCCGGGGCGGACGCCCTGCTCGTGCTGCCGCACTACCTCGTCGGCGCCCCGCAGGACGGACTGGTCGCCCAGGTCGAGGCGATCGCGGGCCGGACCGGCCTGCCGCTCGTCGTCTACCAGCGCGGCCAGGTCGCGTACACCGCCGCGTCGCTGGCCCGGATCGCCCGGATCCCCGGCGTCATCGGACTCAAGGACGGACACAGCGACCTCGACCGGCTGCAGCGGCTCACCCTCGCCGCCCCCGACGGCTTCCTCTTCTTCAACGGCGCCGCCACCGCCGAGATCCAGGCCCGCGCCTACGCCGCCGTCGGCGTCCCCGCCTACTCCTCCGCCGTGCACGCCTTCGCCCCCGAGATCGCCGACGCCTTCTTCGCCGCCCTGCGCGGCGGCGACCAGGGCACGGTCGACAAGCTGCTGCGCGGTTTCTACGTGCCGTTCGTCGAACTGCGGGACCGGGTGCCCGGGTACGCGGTGTCGCTGGTGAAGGCCGCGGCCCGGCTGCGCGGCCGGCCGGTGGGCCCCGTGCGGGCCCCGCTCACCGACCCGTCCGCCGCCGACCTGGCCGATCTCGGCGCGCTGCTCACCGCCGGCCTCGACCTCGTCCAAGCGGCGCCCTGAACCTCCCGGGAAGCTCGTTCGGGCGGTCGTAGGGCGCGAGCGGCCGCCCACCCCCTGGCATGGTGCAGACTGGCCGGATCCGCACACGTCAGGGAGCGCACCGTGACCGCGTCCAACGCGTTCGCCGGAGAGGAACCGGAGTACCTCGACGACGACAGGGGAGTAACCGCACCGCACTGTTCCGCGCAGGTCGATCCGCTGGCCGCCCTGCGCACGCCCGACGACCCGCCCTGGGACGTCTACCTCACCGGCACCGTCTTCCTCGACATCGTCTTCACCGGTCTGGACTCCGCGCCGGTGCGCGGCACCGAGTCCTGGGCCAGGGGCATGGGCTCCAGTCCCGGCGGCATCGCCAACATGGCCACCGCCCTGGCCCGCCTCGGCCTCCGGACGTCCCTGGCGGCCGCCTTCGGCGACGACCACTACGGCGAGTACTGCTGGGACGCGCTCGCCCAGGGCGAGGGCATCGACCTCTCCCCGTCCCGGACCGTGCGCGGCTGGCACTCGCCGGTCACCGTCTCCATGGCGTACGAGGGGGAGCGGACGATGGTGTCGCACGGGCACGAGCCGCCCGCCGAGACCCTGTTCCGCCAGCAGAACGCACCCGGCCACCCCGCGCGTGCGCGCGCCGCCGTCGCCTCCCTCACGCCCGGCAAACGCAACCCGTGGATCGCCCGCGCGGCCGCCGAGGAAACCCGGATCTTCGGTGACATCGGCTGGGACGACACGGGGGAGTGGGACCTGGCCGCGCTCGCCGATCTCGAACACTGCGAGGCGTTCTTGCCCAACGCGGAGGAGGCCATGCGGTACACCGGCGCGGACTGCCCGCGGGCCGCCGCGCACGCCCTCACCGCGTACGTGCCGCTCGCCGTGGTCACCCTCGGGGCGGAGGGGGCGTACGCCGTCGACGGGCGGACCGGGGAGTCCGCGGAGGTGCCGGCGATCGCCGTGGAGGCCCTCGACCCGACCGGGGCGGGGGACGTCTTCGTCGCCGGGTTCGTCACCGGCACGCTCGCGGACTGGCCGCTGGCCGATCGTCTCGCCTTCGCGGGCCTCACGGCGGCGCTGTCCGTCCAGGAGTTCGGCGGCTCCCTGTCCGCTCCCGGGTGGTCGGAGATCGGGGCGTGGTGGCGGAAGGTGCAGTCGGTGGCGGAGCAGGAGCCGGCGGCGCTGCGGCGGTACGCGTTCCTGGAGGGGCTGGTGCCGGAGGAGGACCAGGTGAGGCCGTGGCCCCTCCGCAGAGCGGTACCGACGATCGGCTTCGGCCGGGCGGGATAGGGGGGGGCCGCGGGGGCGGGGCCGCTACCGGCGCTTGCAGGGTGCCTCCCCCAGCCCCCGGCCGGGGGGACCCCAGCGCCCACCCGCGCCTCCCTGGGGGCACCTCCCAGGCCCTTGAGGCACAGCCCGCGGCTAGGACGTGCCCCGTGGGGGCGCGGGGAACTCCGCGACGAAGACGTGCCCCATAGGGGCGCGGGGAACTGCGCGGCCAGCCCCCACCGGCCCGCAGCCGACGACGGGCCGCACCCCCCCGGCCCAAACGCCCCGCACCCGACAAGGAACCGGTGCCCCGGCCCACTCCCCCCGGCCTACTCCCCCCGCACCTTGGCCACCTGCTGACGCACCAGCGACCTCCCCGCCTGAGACACCCCCGCCAGCGCCCCGGCGAACAGCTCCTCCGCCCCGCCCTCCTCGGCGGTCACGCTTCCGCTGGTCACCTCGTAACCCTCCCGGACCGCGACCCTCAGCACGCCCTCCGGGTCCACCGCCGCGGCGGCGATCGTGGGGACCTCCCCGCCCGCCGGGTCCGCGACCTTCGCGTAGGCGCCCCGCACCGGCTTCCGCCAGCGCAGCGCCAGCACGACCGGGGACTTGGCCCGGACCTCCGCGAGGTCCACCCGGTGAACCCCGTCCGGCGTGAGCACGTCGGCCCACGCGTCCAGCGCGATCGCCGCCGGCAGCAGGTCCCGCAGACTCGACCCGGCGATGTTCCCGCCCACCGTCGCCGTCCGGCGAACCGCCCCCGTGCCCACGCCCCGCGCCGCCTGCCGCAGCATCCCCGGAACCCGGTCGTCCAGCTGCTGGAGCAGGACCGCCCCGCCGAGCACCCCGTGCCCCACCGCCGTCGCCTCCGGTACGTTCCGCAGGGACACCGCCTGTTCCGGGAAGCCGTCCCGCTGCCACGCGGCCCATATCAGGGTCGCTCCGCCGACGGGTACGGCCCCCTCGGCCAGGCACTCCCGGGCCTCGGACACCGACGTGGGCAGTCGCAGCAGCACGGCTACCTGCTTTCTGTGCGGACAGGTGGCGTGGAGCGGACGCGGCCCCCCGGCCACGCGTGGCAGTGACGGCACGGATTCTGCCCCGGCGTGCCGGAGCGCATGCAGGGCTCACGGCGGCAGCGGGGGCGCCTCGGAAGAGGAAAAGGCCTACGGCGTTGTCAGCCCCGCGTCGTACGCTTGATACCGCGAGGCCGCCCTCAGCTACGCGGCCGTGACGAGGAGGAACCGCAGGCCTTAAGCGCCGGCCCATGACTCAGACACCCACAGCTCACACTCCCGCGCAGCAGCAGGCCCGAGCTCAGTTCGAGGTTCCCGCCCAGCACCCCATGGTCACCGTGCTGGGATCCGGCGACTCCCTGCTGCGTGTGATCGAGAAGGCCTTCCCGGCGGCCGACATCCACGTCCGGGGCAATGAGATCAGCGCGGTCGGCGATGCCCGCGAAGTCGCCATCGTCCAGCGCCTGTTCGACGAGATGATGCTGGTGCTCCGCACCGGGCAGCCGATGACGGAGGACGCAGTGGAACGCTCGATCGCCATGCTGCGGGCGAGCGAGAACGGGGAGGGCCCGGAGGAGACCCCGGCCCAGGTTCTGACGCAGAACATCCTGTCCTCGCGCGGCCGCACCATCCGCCCCAAGACCCTCAACCAGAAGCGGTACGTCGACGCGATCGACAAGCACACGATCGTCTTCGGCATCGGCCCCGCCGGTACCGGAAAGACCTACCTGGCCATGGCGAAGGCGGTGCAGGCCCTGCAGTCCAAGCAGGTCAACCGCATCATCCTGACCCGGCCGGCGGTCGAGGCGGGCGAGCGGCTCGGCTTCCTGCCGGGCACGCTGTACGAGAAGATCGACCCCTACCTGCGCCCGCTGTACGACGCGCTGCACGACATGCTCGACCCGGACTCGATCCCGCGCCTGATGGCGGCCGGGACGATCGAGGTGGCACCGCTCGCGTACATGCGCGGCCGCACCCTCAACGACGCCTTCATCATTCTCGACGAGGCCCAGAACACCTCGCCCGAGCAGATGAAGATGTTCCTCACCCGGCTCGGCTTCGAGTCGAAGATCGTGATCACCGGTGACGTGACGCAGGTCGACCTGCCGAACGGCACCAAGAGCGGTCTGCGGCAGGTGCAGGAGATCCTCGAAGGCGTGGAGGACGTGCACTTCTCCCGGCTGTCGTCCCACGATGTCGTCCGGCACAAGCTGGTGGGCCGTATCGTCGACGCGTACGAGCAGTACGACAGCACGCACGGCACGGAGAACGGCACCCACAAGGGCGGCCGCTCGAAGTCCGCGCACAAGGGGAAGTAGACAAGCACAGCGCCATGTCGATCGACGTCAACAACGAGTCCGGAACCGAGGTCGACGAGCAGGCGATCCTCGACATCGCCCGCTACGCCCTCGCGCGGATGCGCATCCACCCGCTCTCCGAGCTCTCGGTGATCGTCGTGGACGCCGACGCCATGGAGCAGCTGCACATCCAGTGGATGGACCTGCCCGGCCCGACGGACGTCATGTCCTTCCCGATGGACGAGCTGCGGCCGCCGTCGAAGGACGACGACGAGCCGCCGCAGGGGCTGCTCGGCGACATCGTGCTCTGCCCGGAGGTCGCCGCCAAGCAGGGCGCCGAGGCCGAGACCCAGCACTCCATGGACGAGGAGCTCCAGCTGCTCACCGTCCATGGAGTGCTGCACCTGCTCGGCTACGACCACGAGGAGCCCGACGAGAAGGCCGAGATGTTCGGTCTGCAGGCGGCCATCGTGGACGGCTGGCGGGCGGAGCAGGGCCTGACCGGGCCCTCCCCGGCGCCGACGGTCTCGTAGGCGGGCGGGTCGTTCTCGTATGAGTCCGCAGATCGTCCTCGGCGCGATCGCGCTGGTCGTCGTCGCCTGGCTGGCCGCCTGCGCCGAGGCGGGCATCGCCCGTGTCTCCAGCTTCCGGGCCGAGGAGGCGGTGAAGTCCGGGCGGCGCGGCAGCGCCCGGCTCGCCGAGCTCGCCGCCGACCCCACCCGCTACCTCAACGTGGCGCTGCTGGTCCGCGTCGCCTGCGAGATGGCCGCCGCCGCCCTGGTCACCTACGCGTGCCTGAAGGAGATCCCCAGCACCTGGCAGGCGCTGCTCGCCGCGATCGGCGTGATGGTGCTCGTGTCGTACGTGGCCGTCGGCGTCTCCCCGCGCACCATCGGCCGCCAGCACCCGCTGAACACCGCGACGGCCGCCGCGTACGTGCTGCTGCCGCTGGCGAGGATCATGGGCCCGATCCCGTATCTCCTCATCCTCATCGGCAACGCCCTCACCCCCGGCAAGGGCTTCCGCCGCGGCCCGTTCGCCTCCGAGGCCGAGCTGCGGGCCCTGGTCGACCTCGCCGAGCAGGAGTCGCTGATCGAGGACGAGGAGCGCCGGATGGTGCACTCGGTCTTCGAGCTGGGCGACACGCTGGTGCGCGAGGTCATGGTCCCGCGCACCGACCTCGTCGTCATCGAGCGGTACAAGACGATCCGCCAGGCCCTGACCCTCGCCCTCAGGTCCGGTTTCTCCCGGATACCCGTCACCGGGGAGAGCGAGGACGACATCGTCGGGATCGTGTATCTCAAGGACCTGGTCCGCAAGACGCACATCAGCCGGGACGCCGAGTCCGACCTGGTCTCCACCGCGATGCGGCCCGCGTTCTTCGTGCCCGACACCAAGAACGCCGGCGACCTGCTGCGCGAGATGCAGAAGGAACGCAACCACGTCGCCGTCGTCATCGACGAGTACGGCGGCACGGCCGGGATCGTCACCATCGAGGACATCCTGGAGGAGATCGTCGGCGAGATCACCGACGAGTACGACCGTGAGCTCCCGCCCGTCACCGACCTCGGCGACGACCGCTACCGGGTCACCGCCCGCCTCGACATCACCGACCTCGGCGAGCTGTACGGGCTCGAGGAGTACGACGACGAGGACGTGGAGACCGTCGGCGGCCTGCTGGCCAAGGCGCTCGGCCGGGTGCCGATCGCCGGTGCCTCCGCCCAGGTCGAACTCCCCGACGGGCGCAGGCTGGCGCTGACCGCCGAGTCCGCCGCGGGCCGCCGCAACAAGATCGTGACGGTGCTGGTGGAGCCGGTGCCGGTACCCGTGCCCGACGCGTCGGAGGACGACCCCGAGTGACCCCGGACCAGCTCCGCGCCTTCTGCCTCTCCTTCAATGCGGCCGAGGAGGTCTTCCCCTTCAGCCCGGACATCTCGGTCTTCAAGGTGCTGGGCAGGATGTTCGCGCTCAGCTGGATCGACGCCGAGCCCCTCAAGGTCAACCTCAAGTGCGACCCCGAGGACGCGATCCGGCTCCGCGGCGAGCACGAGGGGCTGATCGCGCCCGGCTACCACATGAACAAGCGGCACTGGAACACCGTGACCGTGGACGGCGCCCTTCCCGAGCGGCTGGTGAGGGAGCTGATCGAGGACTCCTACGACCTCGTCGTCGCGGGCCTGCCGAGGGCGCAGCGACTGCGTCTGGACCGGCCGTGACGGCGATCAGCCGTTGAGTTTCCGCACGGCACGGGCAGTGAGTTCCACCGCGATCAGAACCGAGGCCGTGCCGGAAACCGTGACGGCCACCTTGTTGTCGTGCTTGACGTCGAGCAGGCGGACGCACTTCTCGCCGCGGAGATCACCGGCGTCCTCGTGGTCGAGACGGATCTCGACCGTGCCGGGGCCGGGCATCACATAAGCGACGGCCGGCAGCGGCCGGGCTGTGCGGTAGATGCGGACGTAGGTCGGGTCGCGCGGCGCGTTCTCGTTGGGTCTGCGCAGGTCGCCGCTGAGCTCACCGCTCTCCAGGACCCGGCGCACGTAGTCGTCCGCGCCGACCGCGGCCTGCGGCTCCGCCTTCTCCCGTCCCCATATGAGCTGCATGATCCGGTACTGCTGGTCCGCGGGAAGGTGCCTCAAGACGGGACCCTGCCTTCCTGGTCATCGGTTCGGTGTCCGCGAGCTGCACGGCATTCCGACCGTACCCACATTGCAGGCCCGGCACGGCCGCTAATCCGGTTGCCCGCGGTGGGCGGCGCGCGGTCGGATCTCTGGCATGACCATCAGGTATCCACGTCCCTTGTGTCCCGGTGACCGTGTCGGTGTGACCTCCCCATCCAGCGGTGTGCCCGAGCCGCTTCGCGCGCGGCTCGACGTGGCCGTCCGTACGGTCGAGGCGGCCGGGTACGAGGTGGTGGTCGGGCGGTGCATGGACGGTGCCACGCATGTCAGCGCACCGGCCGCCGAGCGCGCCGCCGAACTCACCGGGATGCTGACCGACGCGTCGATCCGGGCAGTGGTACCCCCGTGGGGTGGTGAGACCGGCATCGACCTGCTACCCCTGCTCGACTTCGAGGCCATCGGGCGAGCCGAGCCGACCTGGGTCGTCGGCTACTCGGACATGTCGACGCTCATCACCCCGCTGACTCTGCGTACCGAGATCGCGACCGTACACGGCAACTCCCTCATGGAGACGCCCTACCGGCCGTCGGAGGGGCTCCTGTCCTGGCTGGACGTCGTGGCCGCGCCGCAAGGTCGGCCGTTCACCCAGTCCCCGCCGGGGCGGTACCGGGCGACGGGCCGGGACGACTGGATCGGGGACCCCGGTGTCCGGGACCTCACGCTGGACACCGAGGGCGCCTGGACCCGGCTCGACGGGGCCGGGGACGTGGACGTGGCGGGGCGGCTGGTCGGCGGGTGCATCGAGGCCATCGCCAACCTCGCCGGGACGCCATATCTGGACACGGACAGCTTCGCTGAGGGCGAGCCGCTGCTGGTGTACGTCGAGGCCTGTGAGGACAACGCGTTCAGCATCTGCCGTCAGTTGCACGGCATGCGGCTCGCGGGGTTCTTCGACCGGGCGGCCGCAGTGCTGGTCGGCCGGACCCGGGCGCCAGGCAGCCCCACCCTCACCCAGCACGAGGCCGTGCTCGACGCGCTCGGACCGCTGGGGGTGCCGGTCGTCGCCGATGTGGAGTGCGGACATGTGCCGCCGTATCTGCCGTTGGTGAACGGCGCGAGAGGGCGGGTGGTGCACACGGCCGGACGGAGTCAGATCGTCCAGACTCTCGACTGACTCCGTCCGGGGGGAGGAGGAGGGGGAGGAGCGGGTGCCGGTCAGGGCTGTTCGTATGCTCGGGGCATGACCGACAGCAACGCGCTTGATGCCGAGGACCGCAAGATCGTCACCCTGGCCCGCTCGGCGCGGGCCCGCAACCAGGTGCCCGAGGGGGCGGCCGTACGGGACTCGACGGGCCGGACGTACGTGGCGGGGACGGTGGAGCTGCCCTCGCTGCGGTTGAGCGCGCTGCGGACGGCGGTGGCGATGGCGGTGGCGTCGGGAGCGGAGTCGCTGGAGGCGGCGGCGGTGGTGTCGGGGTCGGAGGCGGTGGGAGCCGAGGATCTCGCGGCGGTGCGGGATCTTGGGGGGCCGGGGACACCGGTACTGCTGGCGGGGCCGGACGGCGAGGTCCGGCTGACTGTCTTCGCCTGACTGTCTGTCTGCCCACCCGCCCACCCGACTCGCTCCGCCGAGAAGCGAGGTCTTGTCTGACTCCGTCGGGGGAGGGGCGGGGTTGGTTGACCGGGGTGGCCGGGGCGTGGGGGCGGGTGCGGCGCCGTCGTGGCCGCTCGCGCAGTTCCCCGCGCCCCTTCGGGGCGCCGGTGCCGGTCCCCCCCCACGGAGCACGGGCCCCCTTTCCGAACGACGGCGCTGGTCCGACGCACAGGGGCGCGGGGAACTGCGCGAGCAACCCCCACGGCGCCGCAGCCGCCCCCACGCCGCAACCGCCCCTCTCGGCCGCCCCCTCGCCGTAGTCGGCCAGATTTCAACCTTGTAGGTCGGTGGCGCTCGCGCATCAATGGGGACCGTAAGTTCCGACGGACCGTCAGATTCGGCCCCGCGGTGTGTCCGCACCCACCCGGACCGGGGTCACCGTCCCACATGGCATCCCAGGCAACGGGAAGGGAACCGATCCCATGAAACGCATAGCCACCGGTGCGGCACTCGCGGCGGGGACCCTCGCCGTCACGGCGCTGGCCTTCGCCCCCTCGGCCGCCGCCGTCACCCCGACCACCGCCACCGTCACCGCCAGCTGCGGCATCTTCGGCGGCGGCACCGCCACCCTCACCGCGACCCAGAGCGGCACGAGCGCCACCCTCACGCTCACCTCCAGCGCGATCACCACCCCGCTCGCGCTGTCGGCGAACTCCATCTCCTCCACGCTGACCATGGCCAACTCGACCGGCGCCAACCGGGTCTTCAGCGGCACCGTGAACCCGGCCATGGCCGCCGGCTCCCCGGTCACCGTCGGCCCGCTCCCGGGCACCGTGGCCTCCGGTGACAGCCTGGACTTCTACAAGGGCTCGCTGAAGATGGTCATCTTCGGCATCACCGTCACCTGTACGTCCAGCTCCGCCCAGTCCCCGGGCCCGTTCGTCTTCTGAGCCGGCCGACGGGTTCGTTCCGGATGCCGCAGAAGCTGATGAACCGTCAGATTTCTGCGGCATCTCCATTGACTTCTCACGCGGCCTCCCCATCAATGGCCCCCTGTCGGCGCAGACGAGCCGCTGCGCCCGCAACCCTCAGGAGGGGGGCACACATGGGTTCACCCCCACGATCACGAAGATCTCGACGGTGGCGCTGGATCTCACTGTTCGGGGCGACCGCGCTCGCGGTCACGGCGGGTGGCGCGCTGGCCTGTCCGGCCGGCGCCGCCGGGACGAACGTCGACTTCGCCACGCACTGCATCCCGCCCGCCGTCGCGGGCCTGCCGCCGATCGACGGCACCACCACCGCCAACGTCTCGGTGGACAACACCACTCCCAAGGTCGGCGACACGGTCACGGTGACCTACACCGTGGTCACGCCCGCCGCGAACAACCCCACCGCCCTCGCCCTGCCGGCCGACATCATGACGCCGACCGGGAAGGTGACCCTGGGCGGTGCGCAGACGGGTGACGTGACGGTGACCGGGCCGAAGAAGAACGATCCGGTGCCGGGCTACGGGACCTTCCCGTCGTTCTCCATGACGGGGACGTTCACCGTGACCTCGCCGGGCGCCATCACCCTCTCGCCCGGTGACTACAACATCCACACCAGCTACATCCTGGAGCTGGACACCCCCTGCACGGTCACCAATCCGCCCGCCCCGGTGTCGCAGACCGTCACGGCGACCTCGACCACCCCGGTCAACAACCGTGCCATCAGCCTGGACAAGGCCTCCGGCAACCCCGGTGACAGCGTGACCGTCACCGGCAAGAACTTCACGCCGGGGGCCACCGTGACGCTGGCCGGGCGGTCCGGCGGCAGCCAGACCGCCGACACCGCCACGGCGACCGCGGGCTCCGACGGTTCCTTCAGCGCGCCCGTCGTCGTCAACGACAAGACGACGACCGGGATCGTGGCGTACGAGGGGAGCGCGTGGAGCGACGGCCTGGGGGCCGGACCCGCCGCCTACACCGTCAACGACACCACGCCCGTGCCGCCCGGCAGCCAGAAGCTGACGACCACGGTCAAGGCGGGGACGCTGTCCATGTCCCAGGCCGGGGACTCCGTCGCGCTGTCGGCGGTCGACTTCGGGCAGGGCGGGGCGTCCACGGGCAACCTGCAGACCGTCACCGTCAAGGACTTCCGCGGCGGTCCGGCCGGCTGGTCGCTCACCGGCAAGGTCACCGACTTCACCGGTCCCGGCGCCAAGATCGACGCCGGGAAGCTGAGCTGGACGCCGAACTGTGCCACCAAGGCGGGCAGCCCCAGCACCTGTGCGGCCGGTTCGGCGGGCACCGTCGGCAGCTCCGGGGCGACCCTCGCCTCGACGCCGGACGGAACGCTCACCGGCGGCGAGTTCACGGTCGACGCCGGACTCTCCCTGGACGTACCGGCGTTCACCCCGCCGGGGTCGTACTCCGGCGTCCTGACCCTGACGCTCACCTGAGCCGAAGGGCGACTCCACCGTGGCGACCGGGCTTTCGCACACCGGGAGACCCGGTCGCCCCCGACCCGCTTCCGACCGGGGGTCCGCACCCATGCGTCGCGCCAAGCCGTATGTCCTCCTCCTGAGCCTGATCCTCGGCGTCCTGTGCACGGCGTCTCCCGCGCGCGCCGCCGACAACGGAAGCTGGTCCGTCTATCCGGTCGCCTCGAAGATCGCGGCGCGGCCCTACTTCTACCTCTCCCTCGACCCCGGGCAGACGATCACCGACAAGGTGGCCGTCGCCAACAAGACCGGCAGGCCGCTGACCTTCCGGCTGTACGCGGCCGACGCCTACAACACCGCGCGGGACGGCGGCTTCGCCGTCCGGACGGTGCGGGAGCGGATGCGCGGGGTGGGGGCCTGGGCGAAGCTCGGCAGGGCGCGGGTCACCGTGCCCCCGCACCGGACGATCACGGTCCCGTTCACCCTGCGGGTGCCGAAGGGCGCCGAGCCCGGTGACCATCCGGGGGCGATCGTCGCGCTGGACGAGAAGGTCGACCCGGGGGCCGGTGCCCTGGCGCTCGGCGTGCAGCGGGCCGTCGGCGCCCGTGTCTACCTGCGGGTGAGCGGGCCGACGCTGCCGGCCCTCGCCGTCGAGCACGTGCACCTCGCCCATCACCAGCCGCTCGTGCCCGGCCTCGGCGACAGCACGGCGACGATCACCTACACCCTGCACAACACCGGCAACGTGACCCTGGACCCGAAGGTGCGGCTGCGCGCCGAGGGTCTGTTCGGGCGGACGCTGCTCAGCCGCACCCTCACCGGGGTCCCCACCGAGCTGCTGCCGGGAGAGCGGGTCAGGCTCACCGCGCGCTGGCGGGACGCGCCCCAGCTCGACTGGGGCGACGTGACGGTGACGGCCAGCGCGACCGGCACCCGGGAGTCGGCGAGCGCGTCGTTCCTCGCGCTGCCGTGGCTGGTGGTGGCGGTCGCGTTCGCCGCCGGAGCGGCCGGCGGCGCGCTGTTCGCCCGCAGGCGCCGCGGGGGCGGGCGGCCGCCCGCCGGGTGGTTCAGAGGGCGTCGGGGCCGCGCTCGCCCGTCCGCACCCGTACCACCGTCTCCACCGGCACTGCCCACACCTTCCCGTCCCCGATCTTCCCCGTCTGCGCGGCCTTGACGACCGCCTCGATCGCCGGCTCGGCGTCGGCGTCCTCGACGACCACCTCGATGCGGACCTTGGGGACCAGGTCGACGCGGTACTCGGCGCCCCGGTAGACCTCGGTGTGGCCGTGCTGCCTGCCGTAGCCGCTGGCCTCGGTCACGGTCAGGCCGTGCACGCCGAGCTCCTGGAGCGCGGTCTTCACCGCGTCGAGGCGGTAGGGCTTGACGATCGCGGTGATGAGCTTCATGGCTGGCTCTCGACCTTCTGGGCGGTGGGCAGGACGGAGTGGGCGACCGGGGCGCCGTGGCCCAGGACCCCGTGATCGTAAGCGGTCTCGGCGTGCACCGTGAGGTCGAGGCCGGTGTGCTCCTGGTCCTCGGCCGCCCGGAAGCCCAGCACCGTGTCGAGCAGCTTGCCGATGCCGTACGTCACGCCGAAGGCGTACGCCGCCACGGCCGCCACCGCCACCGCCTGCCGGCCCAGCTGGGCGAGCCCGCCGCCGTAGAGGAGCCCCTCGGCGTCCGACGTCATGGCTTTCTCGGCGAACAGGCCGATCAGCAGGGTGCCGATGACTCCGCCGACCAGGTGGACGCCGACGACGTCCAGGGAGTCGTCGTAGTCCAGCTTGAACTTCCAGCTGACGGCGTACGAGCAGACCACGCCCGCGGCGAGACCGACGACCAGCGCGCCGAGCAGGGAGACCGAGCCGCAGGACGGGGTGATGGCGACCAGGCCGGCGACGGCGCCGGAGGCCGCGCCCAGGGTGGTCGGGTGGCCGTCGCGCCGCTGCTCGACGAAGAGCCAGCCGAGCAGGCCGGTGCAGCCGGCGGCCAGGGTGTTCAGGAAGACGGCGGCGGCCAGGCCGTCGGCCCGCATCGCCGAGCCCGCGTTGAAGCCGAACCAGCCGAACCAGAGCAGACCGGCGCCCAGGATCACCATCGGCAGGTTGTGCGGCCGCATCGCGTCCTTCTTGAAGCCGAGCCGCGGGCCGAGGACCAGGCACAGGGCGAGGCCGGAGGCGCCGGAGGTGATCTCGACGGGCAGACCGCCGGCGAAGTCCAGGGCGCCGAGGCGGTGCCCGATCCAGCCACCGGGGCCCCACACCCAGTGCGCGACCGGAACGTATACGAGCAGCGCCCAGACGGGGACGAAGACCAGCCACGCGCCGAACTTCGCCCGGTCCGCGATCGCGCCGCTGATCAGCGCGGCCGTGACGATCGCGAAGGTGAGCTGGAAGGTGGCGAAGAGCAGGGTGGGGACGGTGCCCTGGACGCTGTCCGGGCCGAGGCCGCGCATGCCCGCGTGGGCGAGGTCGCCGAGGAGCCCGGCGCCGAGGTCGTCGCCGAAGGCGAGCGTGTATCCGCCCGCCAGCCACACCACGGTCACCAGGGCGATCGACACGAAGCTCATCATCAGCATGTTGAGGACGCTCTTCGTGCGGACCATGCCGCCGTAGAACAGGGCCAGCCCCGGGGTCATCAGCAGGACCAGGGCGGTGGCGGCGAGCAGCCAGGCGGTGTCACCGGTGTCGGTGTGCGCGGCGGAGAGGAACACGGGCGTCTCCCACAGGGGTCGGGGCTCGTCAGAGGGTCACCGGTCCCGGTTTCCGGTTGCGTACGGCCGTGTTTCCGTGACGTTTCGTTGCGTCGGGGTTACCGAAATCTCACGGTGCGGCGGGGCCTCGTGGATCAGGGAGAATGGGGGCCATGAGCGTTCGCAGCCAGTCAACCGAGCCGTCGGAACCGTCGGAGGCCGTCCACCGGGCGGGCTTCGCCTGTTTCGTCGGGCGCCCCAACGCGGGCAAGTCCACCCTCACGAACGCTCTGGTCGGGCAGAAGGTGGCGATCACCGCGAACCAGCCGCAGACGACGCGGCACACGGTGCGCGGGATCGTGCACCGGGAGGACGCCCAGCTGATCCTGGTCGACACCCCCGGCCTGCACAAGCCGCGCACCCTGCTCGGCGAGCGGCTCAACGACGTGGTCCGCACCACCTGGGCCGAGGTGGACGTGATCGGCTTCTGCCTCCCGGCGAACGAGAAGATCGGTCCCGGTGACCGCTTCATCGCCAAGGAGCTCGCCGGGATCCGCAAGACCCCGAAGGTCGCCGTCGTCACCAAGACCGACCTCGTCGACTCCAAGACCCTCGCCGAGCAGCTGATCGCGATCGACCAGCTCGGCAAGGAGCTGGGCTTCGAGTGGGCCGAGATCGTCCCGGTGTCGGCGGTCGGCGACAAGCAGGTGAGCCTGCTGGCCGACCTGCTGGTGCCGCTCCTCCCGGAGGGCCCGGCGCTCTACCCCGAGGGCGACCTCACCGACGAGCCCGAGCAGGTCATGATCGCCGAGCTGATCCGCGAGGCGGCCCTCGAAGGCGTCCGCGACGAGCTGCCGCACTCCATCGCCGTCGTCGTCGAGGAGATGCTCCCGCGCGAGGACCGCCCCGCCGACAAGCCGCTCCTCGACATCCACGCCAACCTGTTCATCGAGCGCCCCAGCCAGAAGGGCATCATCATCGGCCCCAAGGGCAGGCGCCTGAAGGAGGTCGGCATCAAGAGCCGCAGGCAGATCGAGGCACTGCTGGGCACACCGGTCTTCCTGGACCTGCACGTGAAGGTGGCGAAGGACTGGCAGCGGGACCCGAAGCAGCTGCGCCGGCTGGGTTTCTAGGACCGCCGCGGCGCGGGTGCCCCGGGCGGTCAGGAGCGGCTCGGGGTCATGTCCTGCAGGCCCACCACGCGCAGCAGTTGCAGGCGTTCGTACGACTCCGTGCCCGGGCGGGCCGTGTGGATGACGAGCTGCTGGTGGGTGCTGGTGTTGACGAGGACTTCGCAGTCCAGTTCCAGCAGGCCGACCGCGGGGTGCAGGAAGCGCTTGGTGGCCGCGCGGCGTACCGCCACCTCGTGTTCGGCCCAGAGCGTCGCGAACTCCTCGCTGCCGGCCATGAGTTCGGCGACGAGGGCGGTGGGGACCGGGTCGGCGGGGCGGGCCGCGGCCACCGCGCGCAGGTTCGCCACGTGTTCGCGGGCCCGCAGCGGGCGGTCCTCGGGTGGGCAGAGCCGCTGGGCCGCCGGGTCCAGGAAGAAGCGGCGGACCAGGTTGCGCTCCCGTGGCGGCCGGGCCAGCAGGTCGCCGCTCAGCGCCCGCGACAGCGCGTTCTGGGCGAGGACCTCGCCGCAGTCGGTCGTCACCAGCGCCGGGGTGTCGTCCAGCCGGTCCAGGACCAGCAGCAGCCCCGGGCCGACGTGGGTGCTGGTCGCCTCCCGGCGCGGGGGTTCCTCGCCGGCCAGGTGGAACAGGTGGTCCCGTTCGTCCGCCGTCAGGCGCAGCCCGCGGGCCAGTGCCGTCAGCATCTGGCGGGACGGGCGCGGGCCCCGGGACTGTTCGAGGCGCGTGTAGTAGTCGGCGGACATGCCGGCCAGCGACGCCACCTCCTCGCGCCGCAGCCCCGGGGTGCGGCGCCGGGCGCCGGGGGGCAGGCCCACGTCGGAGGGGTCCAGGCGGGTGCGGGCGTGGCGCAGGAAGTCGGCGAGTTCGAGGCGGTTCACCTCTCCAGGGTGGCCCGGGGCGTCCGGCTTATCCAGGGAGTGCCGGTCCCCTGATCGGGAGGTCTCTGCCGGTCGGCCCGGCGCGCGGCGAGGGTGGTGGGACCGAAGCGAAGGAGAAGGTCATGATCACTCTTGTCACCGGTACCACCGGGCAGGTCGGGCGGCGCTTCGTGCCGCGGCTCCTGGCACAGACCCGGCCCGGGGAACGGGTGCGGGTGCTGGTGCGGGACGCCGCCCGGGGCGAACGGTTCGCCGCGCTGGGTGCCGAGGTCGTCGTCGGCGACCTGCGCGACGAGGAGGCGCTCGGCAAGGCCGTCGCCGGGGCGGACGCCGTGGTGAACGTCGCCGCCGCCTTCCGCGGGGTGCCGGACGAGGAGGCCTGGGCGGTCAACCGGGACGCGGCGGTGGCCCTGGGGAAGGCCGCGGTCTCGGCAGGCGTGCGGCGGTTCGTACAGGTCAGCACCGGAAACGTGTACGGCACCGGACGCGGCCGCCCGCTCACCGAGGAGGACGAGAGCCGGCCCGGCGGCGAGATGTGGGGCGCCTATCCCGAGTCCAAGATCGCCGCCGAGCGGGAGCTGCTCGCACTCGGCGGCGGCATGGAGGTGCGCATCGGGCGGCTGCCCTTCGTCTACGGCGAAGGCGACCCGCACCTCGTCAACGTCATGGCCTGGGCCGCGCACTGGGCCCCCGCCCAGCGGCTCCAGATGGCCCACCACGCGGACGTCGGCCAGGGGCTGCTGCGCCTGCTGTACGCCCCGGCGGTGCACGGCCCGCTCTACAACATCGCCGACGACGCCCCCGTCACGACCGTGGAACTGCACCGGCTCAACGGCGTCGAGATGCCCGCGGACGCGTACACCCGGACCGACCCCGACCCGTGGTTCGGGATCATGTCCAACCAGAGGATCCGCCGCGATCTCGGCTTCCGGCCCATCTACCCGAGCGTCTGGACGGCCCGGGACGCCGGGGCGCTGTAGGACCGGGCCGAGCACGCCGTCGGCAGGGCCGCGCCGCCGGCCGCCCGCGGTGCCGTCGCCTCTGATCGCGCCCCGGGTTCTCGGCCTCGCCGGA